>NZ_JASJWL010000057.1:0-30004 GCF_035019225.1 Pseudomonas sp. CCC4.1
AGATGTGTATAAGAGACAGGGCCTGCATCGCGAGCAAGCCCGCTCCCACAGGGTCTCTGGTGGCTGTTTGGGAACCCGTTCGGCCAGTTCTGAGTCTGATTAGAAGATTTGCACGGCAACACGCGCTAAACTGCGCGGGTTTTTCGCCCCCTCCCCCTTGTTCGGAGCCTTACATGTCCCGCGTTACCCTGAGTCGCTATTTGATCGAGCAGACCCGCAGCAACAACACGCCTGCTGATTTGCGTTTCCTCATCGAAGTGGTGGCGCGTGCTTGCAAAGAGATCAGCCACGCCGTATCCAAAGGCGCCCTGGGTGGTGTTCTGGGCAGCATGGGCACCGAAAACGTGCAAGGTGAAGTGCAGAAGAAGCTCGATGTGATCTCCAACGAGATCCTGCTTGAAGCCAACGAATGGGGCGGTCACCTGGCCGGCATGGCGTCCGAAGAAATGGACAATGCCTACCAGATCCCGGGCAAATACCCGAAAGGCGCGTACCTGCTGGTATTCGACCCGCTGGACGGCTCGTCGAACATCGACATCAACGCACCAGTTGGCACTATCTTCTCGGTACTGCGTTGCCCGAACGAATACCTGACCCAGAACGAACCTTTGAATGAAAAGGCCTTCCTGCAGCCAGGCACTCAGCAAGTCGCTGCCGGTTACGCCATCTACGGCCCGCAGACCATGTTGGTTCTGACCCTGGGCGACGGCGTCAAAGGCTTTACCCTGGACCGCGAAATGGGCAGCTTCGTACTGACCCACGAAGACATCACCATTCCTGACGCTACCCAGGAATTTGCCATCAACATGTCCAACCAGCGTCACTGGGAAGCCCCGGTACAGCGCTACGTTGACGAACTGCTGGCAGGTGAAGAAGGTCCGTTGAAAAAGAACTTCAACATGCGCTGGATTGCCGCCATGGTTGCCGACGTGCACCGTATCCTGACCCGCGGTGGTCTGTTCATGTACCCGCGCGACAGCCGTGAGCCGTCCAAGCCGGGCAAATTGCGTTTGATGTACGAAGCCAACCCGATGTCGTTCCTGGTGGAACAGGCTGGCGGCGCATCGACTGATGGCCATCAGCGCATTCTCGACATCCAGCCAGAAGGCCTGCACCAGCGTGTAGCCGTGTACCTGGGCTCGAAAGAAGAAGTCGCACGCATCACCGCTTACCACAAAGCGTAAGCCCCTGTGGGAGCGGGCTTGCTCGCGATAGCATCGACCCGGTATGTCAGGCATACCGGGTTGCCTGTATCGCAAGCAAGCCCGTTCCCACTGTTGTTATCCCTCCTGAAATAAATCCCTGCGTCCTGCGGGAACCAGCCTGCGCTTTTCTCTTCTAAGCTTGGATCAAGCGGCACTGCCGACTTTCTTTCTCAGGAGCTTTCCATGAAGTTGCGTTCTCTGGCGTTGTTGTCGTTCTGTGTCTTGCTGGCCGCGTGCAGCAAAATCAATCAGCAAAACTACTCGAAACTGTCGACCGGCATGACCAAGGCCGAAGTCGAGCAGTTGCTGGGCACCCCGACCGATTGCTCCGGCGCGCTGGGCATGTCGAGCTGCACCTGGGGCGATCAGAAGAGCTTTATCAGCGTGCAGTACGCAGGCGACAAAGTGCTGATTTTCTCTGGCCAGGGTTTGAAGTAAGACCGATCAGGAGCGTTTACGATGAAACGTCTTTTAGTCAGTCTCGGGGCTGCGCTGTTATTGGGCGGGTGTGCAAGTTCCAGCAGCGATTCCCTGGCGCCCAACACCGTCTCCAGTGTCGACCTCAAGCGCTATCAGGGCACCTGGTATGAATTGGCGCGATTGCCGATGTTCTTTCAGCGCAATTGCGCGCAGTCCGAAGCCCATTACAGCTTGAAGCCGGATGGCGACGTGGCGGTGTTGAACCGTTGCCGCACCGCAGAGGGCAAGTGGGAGGAGGCCAGGGGCACGGCAACGCCGCAAGTGGAGGGCAAGACCGACAAGCTGTGGGTCGAGTTCGACAATTGGGTATCGACCCTTTTGCCGGGTGTGACCAAGGGCGATTACTGGGTGTTGTACCTGGGCGACAACTACAGCACGGCGCTGGTAGGCAATCCCGACCGTAAATACTTGTGGTTGCTGTCGCGTAAACCGCAGGTTGATCAGCAAACCCGTGATGAGTTGCTCAGCAAGGCCCAGCAGCAGGGCTATGACACCACACGCTTGATCTGGCGCACGCCAGATGCGGACATGCCCAAGGGCACGAAGTAAGGCAGGAATGTCCCTCAGCAGGCGCTGAGGGACACAGGCCGGGCGCTTAAGCGCGCAGCAGGGTCTTCCAGGCGCGGTTCTGGTACACGGCGATGGCTTGCTGCTTGCGGGCGTTGAGCAGTTCGTCGTTGCTCTCGGCGTCTTCAGAAATCGGCAGGTTGGCCAGTTCCTGCAGCTTGTTCATCTCGCCGTACAGACGGTCCAGTTCCGGGATTTCCAGCACGTTACGCGCCAGACGCAGCCAGGCCTGAATACGCTCGATGCGCGGCAGTTGCTCGGCCAGGTCTTCGGGTTGCTGCTGGTAGCGGTTCAGACGCAAGGCAATCGCTTCGTCCGACAACAAACGCGGCAACCAGCTTTGCAGCTGCGCAGCGCCCTGGCGGTTGCCCCGGGTGGTGCCACGGTCCACAGTCCAGCTGCGCTCCATCAACCAGCGCGAAGTGTTCAGGGAGAACTGGCCCCAGCGCGGGTCTTCCAGTTCCTCGAGGAACTGCTCCGGTGCGGCTTTGCGCACATCTTCGTCGTCCTGACCGATCTGCACCAGCGGGCGCCAGTCTTCCAGCAGGGCGTCCAGCGCAGCGCGCAAGGCGCTGGTGGACTGACGTGGTGCGGCTTGACCCAGGCTGCTGACCAGTGCACGCAGGTCGATCAATTGCTGAACCCAGTCTTGCAGCAAACGCCAGTGGCCATTGAAGCGATACTGCTCGGCCAGGCGCTGGCTATTGCCCAGCAAGTGCCAGGCCAGGGCGGCGAAGGCATCGTCCAGGGGTGTTTCTGGCGCCAGCACCGGGGCTGGCAGGGTGACGGCGTAGCTGTTGGCGTCGAACAGGCGATAGCCGCGCTCGGCCTTGCTGATATCACACGGCATCAGGGCCAGCTTCTCGGCCAGTTCGGCGGCCAGTTCCAGCAGGGCAGACGGCTCGCCTTCGCGCAGTTCGAGCTCCAGCTCGCAGATTTCTTCCTTCTGCTTGCCGGCAATCACATGGCCCAGGTCCAGAGCGGCTTCGATGACCACTTTGGCTTTGCCACGGCCCCAGGAAATTTCAGCACGTTCGCGTACGAAATCCGTGGTGAAAATGGGCTTGAGAGTTTTTTTGTCCAGCTCGGCCAGCTCTTGTGGCCAGCATTCGCCGTCGAGCTTCTTGATGTCGAGCTTGGCTTTGGGCAGGTTCCAGTCGTACTCGTTGCGTACGGACAGGCCGGCAACGCTTTCGCCGCGGGTCTTGAGGGTCTGGATCACGTCTTCGCCATCACGGCGCAGGCGCAGGGCAACCTTGGCCTTGGCCAGGTCGCGCTCAGGTGTATCGAAGTACTGGTTCAACAACTCACGGCTTTCCCAGCCACTTTTGTTGCGCTTTTTCAGCAAAGGGTGCTCGCGCAAGGCGGCGAGGGTTTCGCGGCTGACGCGCAGTTTGATTTCGGTTTCTTTTTGCATGGCCGGAAAATCCAGGAACGGTTGCGCAGCCGGGAAAAAGTGTGGCTGCCAAGGCCGTGCAGTGTACAGGACTCGCCGCCCCGGCGGGCCGCGAGGGTTTATTCTGCGGCGCAGATAGCTCTATGATGGGCCTCGCCCCGCCTACAGGAAGTCAGCGCATGCCCTTACCTTCCATGAAAGAGCAGTTCGCTGCCTTGATCGCCGTACCGTCGGTCAGTTGCACCCAGCCGACACTGGATCAGTCCAACCGCGGGGTGATCGATTTGCTGGCCAGCTGGCTTGGCGATTTGGGTTTCAACTGCGATATCCAGCAGGTCAGCCCCGGCAAATTCAATTTGCTCGCCAGTTTTGGCAGTGGCCCCGGCGGGCTGGTGCTGGCCGGGCACAGCGACACCGTGCCCTACGATGAAGCGCTGTGGCAGACCGATCCGCTCAAGCTGACAGAGGTCGATAACCGCTGGGTTGGCCTTGGCAGTTGCGATATGAAGGGCTTTTTTGCGCTGGTGATCGAAGCAGTGCGGCCTTTGCTCGATCAGCCCTTCAAGCAGCCACTGCTGATTCTGGCCACCTGTGACGAAGAAACTTCGATGGCCGGCGCCAGGGCGCTGGTCGAAGCTGGTCGCCCGCTGGGCCGTGCTGCGGTGATTGGTGAACCGACCGGGCTCAAGCCGATCCGCATGCACAAGGGCGTGATGATGGAGCGCATCGAGATCCTCGGGCAGAGCGGTCACTCATCCGACCCAAGCTTGGGCCACAGCGCGCTGGAGGCCATGCACGACGCGATCAGCGAACTTAAGGGGTTGCGTCAGCAGTGGCTCAATGAGTACCGCAATCCGCAGTTCAGCGTGCCGCAACCGACCCTTAACTTTGGCTGTATCCATGGCGGCGACAACCCCAACCGGATTTGCGGCCAGTGCTCGCTTGAATTTGACCTGCGCCCGCTGCCGGGCATGGACCCGAATGCGCTGCGGGCCATTATCCGCAGCAAGCTGCAACCCCTGGCCGAGCGTCATCAGGTGAAGATCGATTTCGCGCCCATTGCCGCCGGAGTGCCGCCCTTCGAGCAGGATGCCGATGCCGAGTTGGTGCGCGTGGCTGAGCGCCTCACCGGGCATCGTGCGCAAGCAGTAGCGTTTGGCACCGAAGCGCCTTATCTTCAGCAGCTTGGTTGCGAAACGCTGGTATTGGGCCCGGGTGACATCGCCTGTGCGCATCAACCAGGGGAATACCTGGAAATGTCACGTTTGCAGCCGACAGTACGTCTACTGACTCAATTGATCGAACACTATTGTCTGAAATAGTGAAGATACCCATACGATTTATCCACAAGGAGAGCCGCGTGTTGCCAACAATGTTTCGACGATAGCCATCAGCCCGTTGTGCGTTTGCTGTTCTAGCCCTTTTTAGGCGATTTATTTTCTACAGGCTCTGGTTATGCACGATTACGTTAACTGGCTGCGTCACGCGTCTCCCTACATCAATGCCCACCGCGATTGCACCTTTGTTGTCATGCTCCCTGGCGACGGTGTGGCACACCCCAACTTTGGCAATATCGTCCACGACCTGGTGCTGTTGCACAGCCTGGGTGTGCGTCTGGTGCTGGTCCACGGTTCGCGCCCGCAGATCGACAGCCGCCTTGAGGCGCGTGGCCTGGTGCCGTATTACCACAAGGGCATGCGTGTCACCGATGCATCAACGCTCGAATGCGTGATCGATGCTGTCGGGCAACTGCGCATTGCGATTGAAGCGCGCTTGTCGATGGACATGGCGTCTTCGCCGATGCAGGGTTCGCGTCTGCGCGTAGCCAGCGGCAACCTGGTCACTGCGCGGCCGATCGGCGTGCTCGACGGTGTGGATTTTCACCATACCGGCGAAGTGCGCCGGGTGGACCGCAAGGGCATCAACCGCCTGCTCGATGAGCGCTCGATTGTGCTGCTGTCGCCCTTGGGTTACTCGCCCACCGGTGAGATTTTCAATTTGGCCTGTGAAGACGTCGCCACCCGTGCCGCCATCGACCTGGCGGCGGACAAACTGCTGCTGTTTGGTGCTGAATCGGGTTTGCTCGATGCCGAAGGGCGGTTGGTGCGTGAGTTGCGTCCACAACAGGTGCCGGCGCATATGAAACGTCTGGGCAGTGACTACCAGGCCGAATTGCTGGAAGCCGCCGCCGAGGCCTGCAGTGGCGGCGTGGCCCGCAGCCATATTGTCAGTTATGCCGAAGACGGTGCGCTGTTGACCGAGCTGTTCACCCGTAACGGTGGCGGTACGCTGGTGGCGCAAGAACAATTTGAAGTTACGCGGGAGGCGGCGATTGAAGACGTCGGTGGCCTGCTTGAATTGATCAGCCCGCTGGAAGAGCAGGGCATCCTGGTGCGTCGTTCGCGTGAAGTGCTGGAGCGTGAGATCGAACAGTTCAGTGTGGTGGAGCGCGAAGGCATGATCATCGCCTGTGCGGCGCTCTACCAGATTGCCGATTCGGATGCGGGGGAGCTGGCGTGTCTGGCGGTGAACCCGGAGTACCGTCATGGCCGTCGTGGCGATGAGTTGCTCGAACGTATTGAAAACCGCGCCCGTGCCCAGGGGCTGAAAACCTTGTTCGTGTTAACCACGCGCACTGCTCACTGGTTCCGTGAGCGCGGGTTTGAGCCTAGCGGTGTAGAACGCCTGCCGGCGGCGCGGGCGTCGCTGTACAACTACCAGCGTAACTCGAAGATCTTTGAGAAAGCGCTGTAAGGCGCCAGCTGTTCAGGCTCTGGGCTGGAGAAGATTCGTAGCAGCTGACGAGTGGAACGAGGCTGCGTTCGGCGGCGAAGCCGTCGTAAAGTCAAACACCGTGGTGTGCCAGTTAAACTTGGAACTCTGGTTTTACGGTCGCTGCGCAACCGAACGCAGCCTCGTTCCACTCGTCAGCTGCTACGGATAACTGCAACTGCGGTGCTCAACAAGCCCCGTCAAAACTCCCGCAAACACACATCATCTATTACCGCCTTGCCCATGTCGCACAAGTAATGTGAAGCCCAGGCATGGCGCTCGCAGTTCTTGTCCAGCGCGGCATCCAGCGCCAGTTTTTTTGCGCAATAAAGCAACGCCGACACCTGCTCCAGCGCCTGGCGCAGCGGTATGTCGGGGTTGACGCGGAACAGCTCGTGGTTGTCCTGGCCGCAGGGGCCGAAGGTGACAGTGCCGAGAGTTTTGATTGGGGGATGATCAGCCATTTAGCGCGCTCCTAAAGTACTTAAGAGCTGTCACTTTCGTTTCCAGGCGAAGGTGGCAGCTGTACGCAGGCTGGAAACCGGGACAATAGGAACCCGGCAGGTCCGAAGACCTCCCGCGTACAGCCGCCATAGCACATAAAAACAGGGATTGATGGCATTAAGGCGAATATTGTTACCCGGGTTTCCAGGCCCGGTCACTGTTTTTTCAGTGACGGTGCACAGTACGCTTTGCTGTAAAACCCGTAAGCCGTCCCTTGCCTCAGTGGACGTAGGAACTGACCGCCCGCGCTCGCACGAACACCACCGGTCTGTCCCCTCTCCCTCCGGGAGAGGGCTAGGGTGAGGGGCTTTTGATCTGCCTAGTTACTGATCGCCAAAATACTCGCCTGGTACGAAGGTTAAAGTTAACGAATCATAGTGTGTGTTGAATAGGGCAGTTATATTGGATTCGCTTGGGCTTGATTTGAATTGTATTTTTTTGTAATAAATAGGAGTGTTTGTTGCGGGGTTTTGGCGCTGCTTTTATGTTGGTTATTCCAGATGTTTATCAAGCTCTTCTTACGTAGTGGTTATGGTGCTGAATGCCTTGCATATGAAAGCTGGAGAAATACTAGCGTGGGATGTGGGTGCGATGGTGAGTAGGATGTTTCTGATTAGGCGTTTTTTGTTGTCTGGTTGTTTGTTGGTAGTGGAAGTTCGTCCATAATTGTACGTGCGAAGTCCTTTGCTATAGGTGCGTGTTAATGATCGACTCAATCAGCGTTCTGCACGGAAAAAAAGCTTTGTCATCCTTAAAGGAAATTGAGGTTTTTCAATTTACTCTTCAGCAATCCAGTCTGCTTCAATTGTTTTCCGACGATCTGGCCGCACTGGGTGGGCCGCAGGTAATGGGTGTGAACTCCAAGGCATCAATTGCAGCTGCCAAGTTGAGGCTCTCGTTATCGAAAGGGCAGCGTAAGTTGCTGGATGCTTATTCTGATGGGTGCGTTTCTTTATTGATATTTGAAGGAATGCAAAAAGTAACTGATATGGTGCCTCCAGATGAACTGCCTGGATTGGCCACGTTGGAGCAAAATCGAGACGTATTGCGCTTGGCCTCACGCAATCAAATTTTGTTGAAGTTGGTGGGTAATGACGCCTTTGCTTATGATATAGATAACGAAGGGAGGCTGGTACGGTTAGTCGCCAACTTCAAGGGCGGAGGACATAATAAAATAAATGCTGAGCCGCAAGTCACAGAGCTGAGTTCGCATTCGGGATTGGCACTGGGTGCCCATACGGAAGCGCCCTATTGGTGTGCCATGCAAGCGAAGGATGGGCACTCCCCTTCTCCCGCATCCTTGATACTGTCGGCGCTATGGAATCCGTGCATGGAGCCAACCTCGGTCATTCCGCTCACCCCGTTACTCGATGAGATTGGCGTAGTCCATTGTCTAGCCTTGACCTCAGGGAGTTTCAAGTTCACGCGCAGTGACTCTTTTGTTAGCGGCAAAGGAGAGGAAGGATGTAATGTTTCAATTCTAGAATTCGATCAAAAAGTTGGTTTTGCAGCTCGTTTTAATTCCTATCGCTTTTCGGTGGATGAGAGGGCCTCATTATACGTTAAAAATGCGTATGAGGCATTGTGTCGGAGTGTTGCAAGTGCGACGCCTTTTAAACATGTGCTGACGCAGGAGTCAGCCATCGTTATTAATAATGTACGAGCTCTACATTGTCGCGATACTGTTCGTGATAATAGACGTGTCTTAGTGCGAATTTTTGGGATGTCAAAGTTTACCTTGCCGCTCATGGTTTCAGAAGATCCTCTAGTGCTTAGGGGCTGACTATTGAACTGGCTGATGGAGCTGCGGCCAGCACGTACCGCGGTTTGCCAGATGCTTCCGGGTGTTGTGTTGCCTATTATCCTGCTGTCTAGTTGACGCTTTCTACGAGGGGATGCAATGTCTTTCGATATCATTGGCATGTTGGCTGTCGTGGCTTTTTGTGCAGGTTTTTTTGACGCTATTGCGGGTGGTGGTGGGTTGATAACTTTGCCCGCTTTGTTTTTGGCGGGTCTTGAGCCTATCAGCGCGATAGCTACAAATAAGTTTCAGGCGGCTTCCGCGACGGTGTCTGCAACTATTACCTTTGCCCGCAAGGGCATGATTGAGTGGAGACAAAGTCGTTGGTTGGCTGCCTGCTGTTTTGTGGGCGGAGCCAGCGGAGCGCTACTGGTAAGCTCTGTCGATAAACGGTATCTGGAAGTTTGTGTTCCTGTGATGTTGATTTTAGTTGCTGTCTATTTTGCTTTTTCGCCAAAGCTTGCAGTCGGCGACAGCCGTAAAAGGATCAGTCTTCTAGTTTTTTCTTTTACCGTTGCCCCTGTTTTGGGTTTTTATGACGGTGTTTTTGGTCCGGGTGTTGGTTCGTTTTTAATTGTTGGTTTTATTCTTTTGTGCGGCTTGGGCATGATGCGAGCCATGAGTTTCACTAAGCTCGCTAATGCCTCATGCAATTTAGGGGCTCTCGCAATATTCATGACCAAAGGAGTGGTTGTATGGCCCCTTGCAATAGCCATGGCATTAGCCGCGTTTATTGGCGCACAACTAGGTGCCCGGGCGGCAGTCAAGGTCGGCCCGAGGCTAATAAAACCTATGTTGATCGTGGTGTGCTGCGCCTTGGCTATCAAGCTTCTGAGCATGGAAACGAACCCGCTGCGTATTATCGTCTTGCATGCATTCGCTTCATTATGACGGCTGAGAGAGTGTCTACCTGTAGCTCTTGATTTGATTACAGGCTCGCAATGTTTTCAGGTGAGCGTGCTCTATCTTCCATTTTGCCTTTACTTGGAAAAGCCAAGGTGATGAGCGCTTCACGGGCGCTGGTTAACCAGCGCCCGAGTCTGTCAGTTACTAATCGCCAAAATACTAGCCTGGTACGAAGCCACAAACAGGTCGAAGTCGCCTTCTTCCGTTTGTTCGGTCTCGGCCTGCTCGAGCAGTGACTTGCGCGCTTTCTCTTCAAACGCAGCCTGATCTTCAGCACTCAACGGTTCACTGCGGAAGAACTCGGCATGGGCCAGGCTCTGGCGCATCGAGAACTGAGCGAAGCTCTCCTTGTGCTCGGCCATGCTGGTCAGCACTTTGGCAGACGGCGTCAGCGACACGTCCTTGATCTTCGCCAGCTGTTCGTCGACTGCCTTGCTGTGGTTATCGCCACCCTGGCTCTGGTCGAGCAAGGCGGCCAGCGGCGCGATTTTTTCCAGCAGCTCGGTAGCCCATTCCTTCATGTCAACGGCTGCGCCATCACGCTGCAATTGCAGGCCCGGACGGCGACCTTCCTTGACTACGCTAAGGAAGTTGGAAGAGCAGCTGCCACAGCCTGCGCTGTCGAACTGCGGGCTGTCTTGCAGCGCGCAATACAGCAGGAAGGCGTCCAGAAAACGCGCTTCAGGCAAATCGATGCCCACCGGCAGAAACGGGTTGATATCCAGCAGGCGCACTTCAACGTACTGCACGCCACGGGACACCAGGGCCTGGATCGGCCGCTCGCCGGTGTAGGTCACGCGCTTGGGGCGAATGTTGGAGTAGTACTCGTTTTCGATCTGCAGGATGTTGGTGTTCAACTGCACCCACTCGCCATCCTTGTGCGTACCGATTTCTACATACGGCGGATAAGGTGTGGCCACTGCCTTGCGCAGGCTGTCGGTGTAGCTGTCGAGGTTGTTGTAGCACGGCGTCAGGCCTGCCTGGGCGTTGCTCTGATAGCCCAGGTCGCTCATGCGCAGGCTGGTGGCATAGGGCAGGTAGAGCGTGTCGGCGTCCAGTTGCTCCAACTGGTGCGAACGACCGCGCAAAAAGCCCGCATCCAGCGCAGGCGAAGCACCGAAGAGGTACATCAGCAGCCAGCTGTAGCGACGGAAGTTACGAATCAGGGCGATATAGGCGTCGGACTGATAATCGCGCTCGGTGCCGACAAAACCCTCTGCCTGCATCAGCACTGGCCACAGGGCCTCTGGCAGGGAGAAGTTGTAGTGGATGCCGGCAATGCACTGCATGGTCTTGCCGTAGCGCAGGGCCAGGCCCTTGCGGTAAACGTACTTGAGCTGTCCGATATTGGACGTGCCGTAGTAGGCAATCGGGATGTCTTCTTCGGCCGGCAACGGGCACGGCATCGAAGGGCTCCACAGGAACTCGTTACCGAGCTTGCTGTAGGCAAAGCGGTGGATCTTGTCGAGGCTGGCCAGCGTCTGCGCCGGATCAGGCAGGGCCGGGGTGATGAACTCCAGCAGCGACTCGGAATAGTCGGTGGTGATTTGATCGTTGGTCAGGGCCGAGCCCAGTTCTTCCGGGTGCGGGGTTTGCGCCAGGCGAGCATCGGCCGTGACGCGCAGGCATTCGCGCTCGATGCCGTGCAGGCACTGCTCCAGAAGAGAGAGGTTGGCGCGCTCGCTGAGCAGAGCCAGGCGGCGGTTGAGAAGTTGGCTCAAGTTGGATTCCTTCACGCGTCAGTCGCCCCAATATGGGGGTGGTCAGGACGGTCTACAAGGGTGAAGTTGAAACTGGCGTGGTCGCCTGGTTTTGTTGGCATCGCTCAGTTCCGTCCCTGATTCGGCGCCGCGGCGCTCCAAGCGCATTTCGGCACTGCATTGGCAGTGCCGAAATTAACTCAAATCAGCCGTTGGCCGCTACAGGACAGCGAACGTGCCTTGTGCTTTTGCGACCAGCTTGTCGCCCTGCAACACATCCGCTTCGACGACCAGCGTGCGTCGCCCGGGGTGGATGACCTTGGCGATACATAGCACTTCGCCTTCAGCCACCGCGCGGATGTAGTTGATTTTGCACTCAATGGTCGCGCTCTGCTGATCGAAGCCATGGGTGCTGGAACAGGCCAGGCCCATGCTGATGTCCACCAGGCTGAACAACACACCACCGTGCAGCTTGCCGGCGCGGTTGCGCAATTGCGGCTCCAGGCTCAGCGCAACATGCGCCACACCGTCTTCCAGCGATTGCACGCGGCAGCCGAGCAACTGGCTGAAGGCGCTCTGGGTCAGGCCGTCCGGGAGGGCCATCAGCGTTTCTTCAACTGTTTGGCGTTGGCGAACAACGAGGCCATGGTGTTATTGGTCGGTGCGGCGGCAACGCTCTCCTTGCGCGGTGCCGAGCTTTGCTGGCGCGGGGCCGAGCCCGGACGTGCGCCGCGAGCACCGTCGATTTTCTCGCCCGGGGTGTCGCTCATGCGCATCGACAGGCCTACGCGTTTGCGCGGGATGTCGACTTCCATGACCTTGACCTTCACCACATCACCGGCTTTCACGGCTTCGCGCGGGTCCTTGATGAATTTCTCGGACAAGGCCGAGATATGCACCAGACCGTCCTGGTGCACGCCGATATCGACGAAAGCCCCGAAGTTGGTCACGTTGGTCACCACGCCTTCCAGGATCATTCCCAGTTGCAGGTCTTTGAGGTCTTCGACACCTTCCTGAAACTCGGCGGTCTTGAACTCCGGGCGCGGGTCGCGGCCTGGTTTCTCCAGCTCCTGGAGAATATCGGTCACCGTCGGCAGGCCGAAGGTCTCGTCGGTGAATTTCTTCGGATCAAGACGCTTGAGGAACCCGGCGTCGCCGATCAGCGAGCGGATGTCCCGCTCGGTGTCCGTAGCGATGCGTTTGACCAGCGGGTAGGCTTCGGGGTGAACCGCCGAGCTGTCCAGCGGATTGTCGCCATTCATCACGCGCAAGAAACCTGCCGCCTGCTCGAAGGTTTTTTCGCCCAGACGGCTGACTTTTTTCAGCGCTGCACGGGTTTTGAATGCACCGTTTTCGTCGCGGTGAGCCACGATATTTTGCGCCAGTGTGGCATTGAGGCCCGAAATTCGCGCGAGCAGTGCTACCGAAGCCGTGTTCACGTCCACGCCCACGGCGTTCACGCAGTCTTCAACCACAGCGTCCAGGCCGCGTGCCAGCTTGAGCTGGGACACGTCGTGCTGGTACTGGCCGACACCGATGGATTTAGGGTCGATTTTCACCAGTTCGGCCAGCGGGTCTTGCAGGCGGCGGGCGATCGATACGGCGCCACGGATCGAAACGTCCAGATCCGGGAATTCCTTGGCTGCCAGTTCCGATGCCGAGTACACCGAAGCACCGGCCTCGGACACCATCACTTTGGTGACTTTCAGGGCCGGGTATTTTTTCATCAGATCGATCACCAGCTTGTCGCTTTCGCGGCTGGCAGTGCCGTTGCCAATGGCAATCAGATCGACCGAATGCTTGGCACACAGGGCGGCCATGACCGAAATGGTCTGGTCCCACTTGTTGTGCGGCACGTGCGGGTACACGGTGGCGTACTCCAGCAGCTTGCCGGTGGCATCGACCACGGCAATCTTGCAACCGGTGCGCAGGCCCGGGTCCAGGCCCAGGGTGGCGCGCGGGCCAGCCGGCGCGGCCAGCAGCAGGTCGTGCAGGTTGTGGGCGAATACATTGATGGCTTCGGTTTCAGCGGCGTCGCGCAATTCACCCAGCAGGTCGGTTTCGAGGTGGGTGTAGAGCTTGACCTTCCAGGTCCAGCGTACCACTTCGCTCAACCATTTATCAGCCGGGCGGTTTTGATTTTCCAGACCGAAGCGCTGGGCAATCATCATTTCGCCGGGGTGCATCGTGCCGGGCAATTCTTCACCGACTTTGAGCGACGAGCTCAGAATGCCTTCGTTGCGACCGCGGAAAATCGCCAGTGCGCGGTGCGATGGCATGCTTTTGAGCGGTTCATCGTGCTCGAAGTAATCGCGGAACTTGGCGCCTTCCTCTTCCTTGCCGGCAATTACGCGGGCGCTGAGGATGGCTTCCTGTTTGAGGAAGCTGCGCAGCTTGTCCAGCAGGCTGGCGTCTTCGGCGAAGCGCTCCATGAGGATGTACTTGGCGCCATCAAGGGCTGCCTTGACGTCAGCCACACCTTTTTCAGTGTCGACAAAACGGGCAGCTTCGGCATCTGGCGTGAGTGTCGGGTCGTTGAACAGGCCGTCTGCCAGCTCGCCGAGGCCGGCTTCCAGGGCGATCTGGCCCTTGGTGCGGCGCTTTTGCTTGTACGGCAGGTACAAGTCTTCAAGGCGGGTCTTGGTGTCGGCGAGTTTGATGTCGCGGGCCAGTTCGGGGGTCAACTTGCCTTGTTCTTCGATGCTGGCGAGGATACTGACGCGCCGCTCGTCGAGTTCGCGCAGGTAGCGCAGGCGCTCTTCGAGGTGACGCAACTGGGTGTCATCCAGGCTGCCGGTCACTTCCTTACGATACCGAGAGATGAAGGGTACGGTGGAGCCCTCATCCAGAAGAGCGACGGCCGCTTCGACCTGCTGCGGGCGCACGCCGAGTTCTTCGGCGATGCGGCTGTTGATGCTGTCCATAAAACCACCTGACAAAATGTGATGCAGGCTCGCAGGCCCGGGCTTGAAGGCTTGCGAGGCTGGTTGAGCAGCCCGGAAGGGGCCGCTGCCTGGGCCAAAAGGGCAGCCTGTTGACCCGTGAAGTCAGCTGATTACGCCAGATGTTGAAAAAATAAATACTGGCACAACCATTGAAAGTTCGAGATTGCCCGACACAAAAGGCCGCGCATTATAACCAGCGTTCCCGGATTCAGGGGATTGCGCGCGGTGGTCTCATTACCTGGTCTAATGTTTAAGGAAGAAAAATCTGCTAACAATGCACACAATGCGTATCGCAGCGGCTGAGCCATAATGCGCGCCGAGATCACAGGAGCATCCTAATGAGCAGCACTGCACAAACGTCTGAAGGCGAAAAAATCCTTATCGTTGATGATGATCCTGGGCTGAGCAACTTGCTGGTACGTTTCTTTTCCAGCAAGGGTTATCGCGCCACTTCCGTGACCAATGCAGCGGACATGGATCGTCGGCTGGCCCGCGAAATGTACCACCTTGTGGTGCTGGATCTGATGCTGCCCGGCGAAGACGGCCTGTCAGCCTGTCGCCGTTTGCGTGCAGCGGGCAATCGCGTGCCGATCATCATGCTGACAGCCAAAGGTGATGAACTTAGCCGTATCAAGGGCCTGGAACTGGGTGCCGACGATTATCTGGCCAAGCCTTTCAACCCCGATGAGCTGATGGCCCGTGTGCGTGCGGTATTGCGTCGTCAGGCGCCGCCGGTGCCGGGTGCGCCGGGCAGCGAAGACGAAAGCGTGACATTCGGTGATTACGAGTTGTCCCTGGCAACCCGCGAACTCAAACGTGGCGACGAAGTTCACATGCTCACCACGGGTGAGTTTGCGGTACTTAAAGCCCTGGTCATGCATGCCCGCGAGCCATTGACCCGCGACAAGCTGATGAACCTGGCCCGTGGTCGTGAGTGGGATGCGCTGGAGCGTTCAATCGATGTCCAGATTTCCCGTTTGCGCCGCATGATCGAGCCGGATCCGTCCAAGCCCCGCTATATCCAGACCGTCTGGGGCGTGGGTTATGTGTTCGTGCCGGATGGCAACGCAACCAAATGACAGATCATTTGTAGGAGCGAGTCGCACTGGTGCTGTCTGGTACCGTGTGGCTCGCGATTTATCTTTTTTTCGGGCCTCGGGGCTCGCTCCTGCAAAGTATAAAAGCGGCTGTCTATGAAAACCCCTGTCTGGTTCCCCCAAAGTTTCTTCTCGCGCACACTCTGGCTTGTCCTGATTGTTGTGCTGTTTTCCAAGGCCCTGACGCTGGTTTATCTGCTTATGAACGAGGACGTGCTGGTTGACCGCCAGTACAGCCACGGCGTGGCGCTGACCCTGCGTGCCTATTGGGCCGCCGATGAGGAAAACCGCAATAAGATCATCGATGCCGTTGATTTGGTTCGCGTCGTGGGCGGAGGTGTACCCGAGGGTGAACAGCACTGGCCTTACAGCGAGATTTATCAGCGTCAGATGCAGGCCGAGCTTGGCCCCGATACAGAGGTGCGCTTGCGTATGCACACATCCCCTGCGCTGTGGGTGCGTGCCCCGAGCCTGGGGGATGGCTGGTTGAAAGTGCCGTTGTATCCGCACCCGCTGCGTGGGCAAAAAATCTGGAATGTACTGGGCTGGTTTTTAGCCATCGGCTTGTTGTCCACTGCTTCGGCGTGGATTTTCGTCAGCCAGCTCAATCAGCCCCTCAAGCGTCTGGTGTATGCAGCTCGCCAGTTGGGGCAGGGGCGCAGCGTGCGCTTGCCTGTCGGCGACACGCCCAGCGAAATGACGGAGGTGTACAGCGCCTTCAATCAGATGGCTGAAGACGTCGAACAGGCGGGCCGCGAGCGAGAACTGATGCTTGCAGGCGTGTCCCATGACCTGCGCACCCCGCTGACCCGTTTGCGTCTGTCTCTGGAGCTGATGGGCAACCACAACGACCTGACCGACGACATGGTGCGTGATATTGAGGACATGGACGCGATTCTCGACCAGTTCCTGGCCTTTATCCGTGACGGCCGTGACGAGCCGGTTGAAGAGGTTGATCTGTGTGAATTGATCCGTGAAGTGGTGGCACCCTATAACCAGAACGGAGAGCAGGTGCGCCTGCGTCTGCAGCCGATTCAGCCGTTTGCGCTACGTCGGGTATCGATGAAGCGTTTGCTCAACAACCTGATCGGCAATGCCTTGCACCATGCTGGCGAAGACGTGGAGGTTGCGGCTTACGTATCGGGTGATGTCAGCGCGCCGTATGTGGTGCTGAGCGTGATGGACCGGGGGGCAGGGATTGATCCTGCGGAGCTGGAAGATATCTTCAACCCGTTTATCCGCGGTGACCGTGCCCGTGGCGGTAAAGGTACGGGGCTGGGGCTGGCGATCGTCAAGCGGATTGTCTCCATGCATGGTGGCAATGTCGAGCTGCGTAACCGCAGCGGCGGAGGGCTTGAAGCCCGTGTACGTTTGCCGCTGGGGCTTATGTTGCCAAGAGGGGCGGTATAGCTTTGACCCTGTGGGAGCGGGCTTGCCCGCTCCCACAACAAGTCTGCTCACCCAAGGGTTGATGCGCTGTCAGCCTTTGCCCTTGGTCCGGGTCATATGCGGGCTGCTGTTTTTTTCCAGGTGCTGGATGATAATCCCGGCCACATCCTTGCCGGTGGTGGTTTCAATGCCTTCCAGGCCTGGCGATGAGTTGACCTCCAGCACCAGCGGGCCGTGGTTGGAGCGCAGGATATCGACACCCGCCACACTCAGCCCCATGACCTTGGCCGCACGAATGGCGGTCATGCGCTCTTCGGGGGTGATCTTGATCAGGCTGGCGCTGCCGCCCCGGTGAAGGTTGGAGCGGAACTCTCCAGGTTTGGCCTGGCGTTTCATGGCCGCGATCACCTTGTCACCGACCACGAAGCAGCGAATATCGGCACCCCCGGCCTCCTTGATGTATTCCTGCACCATGATGTTTTGCTTGAGGCCCATAAAGGCCTCAATCACCGACTCGGCGGCGGTAGCGGTTTCACACAGCACCACGCCGATGCCCTGGGTGCCTTCCAGCACCTTGATGACCAGCGGGGCGCCGTTGACCATTTCGATGAGGTCGGGAATGTCATCCGGCGAGTGGGCAAAACCGGTTACCGGCAAACCCAGGCCACGCCGGGACAACAGCTGCAACGAACGTAATTTGTCCCGCGAGCGAGCAATTGCCACCGATTCGTTGAGCGGAAACACGCCCATCATTTCAAACTGGCGCAGCACTGCGCAGCCATAGAACGTGACTGACGCGCCAATGCGCGGGATCACCGCATCAAAGCCTTCCAGCGGCTTGCCGCGATAGTGAATCTGCGGCTTATGACTGGCTATGTTCATATAGGCGCGCAGGGTATCGATCACTACCATCTCATGGCCTCGTTCGGTACCGGCTTCAACCAGACGACGAGTGGAATACAGACGCGGGTTACGCGACAGCACAGCGATCTTCATGCAACACCTGTGGCAGAGGTAGTAGTGACCGGGAATTCCGGCTTGTCTTGTACATATTTTAGTGCAGGGTTGACGACCAATTGGCCGTCGATCAACGCTTTTGAGCCCAGCAACAAGCGATAACGCATCGATTTGCGGCAGGCGAGGGTGAACTCGACCGGCCAGACCCTATCACCCAGCGCCAGGCCGGTGCGGATCACATAGCGAACCTGGGTGTGGCCATTGGAGCTTTTAATGGTTTTAATTGCCACCAAAGGCGCTTCACAGTGACGGTGACGCAGTTGTACCAGGGTGCCCAGGTGGGCATTGAAACGTACCCACTCGACACCGTCGCGCACAAAAGGCTCGATTTCGGTAGCGTGCAGGCTGGAAGTACTGGCACCGGTGTCGATTTTCGCGCGCAGGCCGGCGACTCCCAAATCGGGAAGCGCCACCCACTCGCGCAGACCGACAACGGTCAAGTGATCAAAAGTCTTCAATATAAGTAACCAGCGATTAACGTATTCAGGCCGCAGGAGGAACCCTGCAGGTAAAGCAATCGGCGATGCCGATTTGGCAATGTACAAAGAGCATTCACGCAGAATATTCAGCAAATGGCGACAGTTATCTGCGTGTCCGCTACTCGGCAGGCAGGCATTCTATCGGGACGAATGCTTCAGTTGTTCATTGCAAGTAGTAGTACAGTTCTGACTATTCAAGTGAAGAGGAATTCCAGTGGCGCAAAAGCAGGAAGAGGACGACAAGGTTCGCCTGGATAAGTGGCTCTGGGCGGCGCGTTTTTACAAGACCCGGGCACTGGCCAAGGCCGCGATTGAAAGCGGCAAGGTGCATTGCCGGGGTGAGCGCTGCAAGCCGAGCAAAGAACCTCGCCTGGGCGATGAACTGCAAATTCGTGTTGGCCTTGAAGAGCGCACTGTCGAAGTCAAAGCGCTGTCTGTGGTCCGCCGTGGCGCCCCTGAAGCCCAATTGCTGTACGCCGAAACCGAACAAAGCATCGCCAAGCGCGAAAACGCGGCTGCCATGCGCAAATCCGGGGCCATGGGCATCACGACTGATGGCAAACCGACCAAGAAGCAGCGGCGCCAACTGCATCAGTTTCATGACGCCAGTGGGGGCGAGTGAGCTGGCCAGGGCCCGCAAGCCGTACGTCGAGTCCGTGGCTGCATGGCTTGTAATCATTCAGGTATGGCGCCATATAGGGTCATCAGACCTGCACGATATTTAATGGCGCTTACACATTTTGTCACCAATTCAGAACTCTATTCTTATGTCCGACTTACACAAAACCGATGCCACACAACGCTTTATGTTCGATACCAGCGACGCCCGCGGCGAACTGGCCTCGTTGGAGCACAGCTACGCTGACGTGTTGGCCAAGCACGCTTATCCACAGCCGGTCCAGCAATTGCTGGGCGAGCTGATGGCTGCGGCTGCGTTGCTGGTGGGCAACCAGAAAATCGATGGCTTGCTGAGCCTGCAGGCCCGTTCCGAAGGCCCGGTGCCGCTGCTGATGATCGAATGCACCAGCGACCGGGAAATACGCGGCCTGGCCCGTTTTGACGCCGACCAGATTGCTGCCGATGCCACGCTGGCTGACCTGCTGCCCAACGGCGTACTGGCCATTACCATCGATCCGGTGGTCGGCAAGCGCTACCAGGGCATCGTGGACCTGAACGGCGAAACCCTGGCTGACTGCTTCACCAATTACTTCGTGATGTCCGAGCAAGTGCCGACCCGCTTCTGGCTGGTTGCTGATGGCCAGCGTGCGCGGGGCATGTTCCTGCAGCAGTTGCCTGCCGATGTGGTCAAGGATGAAGACGAGCGCGTCGACAGCTGGGACCGCCTGCTGATGCTGGGCGATACGCTCAAATCAGAAGAGCTGCTGGGGCTGGATAACGAGACCATCCTGCACCGTTTGTATCACGAAGAAACCGTGCGCCTGTTTGATAATCAGGCCATTGAATTCAAGTGCAGTTGCTCCCGTGAGCGTTCGGGCAATGCCCTGACCAGCCTGGGTCATGCCGATGCGCTCAATCTGGTGACCGAGCATGGCGGTCATATCGAAATCGATTGCCAGTTCTGCAACGAGCGTTACCTGTTTGATGCAGCAGATGTCGATCAATTGTTCGCTGGCGCAGGTGTTGAATCCCCTTCAGGCACTCATCACTAAAACGTTTCAGCTCAGGTAAAACACCTGTCAAAGCCCGTTCTTGCGCGGTTCTGACAGGTGGGGCCTACTCTTTTTGGGGTTTTCTGGCATAATCCGGCCCACTTTTTTCGCGGTAGTAGTGCAAACTTTTCTACTACAAAACGTTTGGCGCACTCGGCCAATGGCCGACGGGGAACCTCATGACGCAAGCTAATAACGCCGTGTACACCGATCTGAGCATCGACGATCTGGTCAAAGAAGCCCTGAACCGTGGTGAAGGCGTGCTTGCCGACAATGGCGCACTGGTTGTCGAAACTGGCCACCGTACAGGCCGTTCGCCGGCTGACCGCTTCATTGTTGAAGAACCGTCCACTCAGGCTGCCATTGCCTGGGGCCCGATCAACCGCAAGTTCCCGGCCGACAAGTTCGATGCCCTGTGGGACCGCGTCGAGGCGTTCAACAACGCGCAAGAGCATTTCGTTTCCCACGTGCATGTAGGTGCTTCCGAAGACCACTACCTGGCCGTGAAAATGACCACCCAGACTGCCTGGCAGAACCTGTTCGGTCGTTGCCTGTTCATCAACCCGGCTAAATACAACCCAGCCGGTCGTGATGAGTGGCAAGTGCTTAACGTGGCCAACTTCGAGTGCGTGCCTGAGCGTGATGGCACCAACTCTGACGGTTGCGTGATCATCAACTTCGCCCAGAAAAAAGTGCTGATCGCTGGCATGCGTTACGCCGGTGAAATGAAAAAAGCCATGTTCTCGGTACAGAACTTCCTGCTGCCTGCTGCTGACGTGCTGCCTATGCACTGTGCTGCAAACATTGGCGAAGAAGGCGACGTGACCCTGTTCTTCGGTCTGTCCGGTACCGGTAAAACCACCCTGTCCGCCGATGAAAGCCGTTACCTGATCGGTGACGACGAACACGGTTGGGGCGAAGGCGTGGTGTTCAACATCGAAGGCGGTTGCTATGCCAAGTGCATCGACCTGTCGGAGAAGAACGAGCCGGTTATCTGGAAAGCCATCAAGCACGGCGCCGTGCTGGAAAACGTTGTGCTCGACGCTGCCGGTCACCCTGACTATGCCGATGTCAGCCTGACCCAGAACAGCCGCGCCGCTTACCCGCTGGAGCACGTTGCCAAGCGTTCCGAGAAGAACCTGGGCGGCGAACCAAACGCTGTGATCTTCCTGACCTGCGACCTGACTGGCGTACTGCCACCTGTGTCGATCCTCAGCGAAGAGCAAGCGGCCTACCACTTCCTGTCTGGCTACACCGCACTGGTGGGCTCGACTGAAATGGGTTCAGGCAGCGGCATCAAGTCGACTTTTTCCACCTGCTTTGGCGCACCGTTCTTCCCGCGTCCGGCCGGTGAATACGCAGAGCTGCTGATCAAGCGCATCCGTGGCTTCGGCTCCAAGGTGTACCTGGTTAACACCGGCTGGACCGGCGGTGGCTACGGCGTTGGCAAGCGCTTCAACATCCCGACCACCCGTGCGGTGATTGCTGCGATCCAGAGCGGTGCTCTGATCGGCGCTGAAACCGAGCATCTGGACATCATCAACCTGGACGTGCCTAAAGCCGTACCTGGCGTTGAGACTGTTCTGCTCAACCCGCGCAACACCTGGGCTGACAAAACTGCCTACGACGAAGCTGCCAAAGCATTGGCTGGCCTGTTCGTAGAGAACTTCAAGAAGTTCGACGTCAGCGACGCGATCAAGGCAGCCGGCCCGAAGGCGTAAGTATTCGGTCAGTGTGTTGATCCACAAAAAAGCCGCCTGAAAAGGCGGCTTTTTTGTGCCTGAATTTTTCTGTGGGTATACATCCTGTGGGAGCGGGCTTGCTCGCGATGGCATCGCGGCGGTGAATCAGACAAAACCGCAGCGTCTGCATCGCGAGCAAGCCTGCTCCCACATGCCTAGGCCTCCAGGCCTTGGGTATCCCACTGTCCGCTGCAGATCGCCGCGTAGAGCATACCGATGGTCAGCGGTACTTTGCTTTCCCGACCCTTGGCCTTGCGCTTGAGGTGCGGGTCATTACCGGCGGGCTGGAAATAGCGATAGGCATCGTAGTCCGCCAGTTCCAGGCCAAAACGTTCTTCCAGGGCTTCTATCAAATGCTGGGCATCCGCGCCATTGCAGCCCAAATCAGCATTGATCGCGGTCTTGAGGCTGATGGTCTTGTGCTCCGGCAAACCGATTTCTTCATGCAGCAACTGCAGCAGTTCACGCAGGGTGGGGGTATCCGGGAGGTCTGGGGCGAGGTTCATTATTCATTGTCCCGATTTTCAGTGTGAGCGTTTGTTGGAGTGTCTTTTATGGCGCTGTTAAAAGTGCTATTTTTAGTGCTTGATTGTGTTGGCTCAGCAGCTTACAGATTTAGCAGATGAGTCTTTCCGTATACATAGGCATGAGGCCATATCATGACATTCGCCATGCTCGCTAAAGTCGCTGCGTCAGTAACAGATCTGAAAAAAGACCCTATGGGTACTTATCGTGAAAGCGGTGGTGACCCAATGGTCATTCTCAATCGTAACGAACCTGCGTTTTATATTCTTTCCCCTGAGCGCTACGAGCTGTTGCTGGAGATGATCGACGACGCTGAATTGGCCAGGTTGGTCAAAGAGCGGCGTGGCAATCCTACAATCAAGGTTGAAATTGATGAGCTCATCGCAACTGCCGAGAAAAACTGAGTCGCAGGCAGATGCAATCAAGACTTATACCCTTGAGTTCGAAATTGAAGCAAAAAAGGAGCTGGAAAAGCTGGATAAGGTGCTCCAGATCCAGCTACTAAAGAAGCTCAAGTGCCGTTTGTTGTCCCCAAAGGTTCCAGCCGCCGGGCTCAGGAATATGCCGAACTGTTACAAAATCAAGCTGCGTGCCAGCGGGGTGAGGCTGGTGTATGAAGTGATTGATAACCGTCTGATAGTTCTGGTGCTTGGTGTCGGTCGTCGTGATGACCATGCTGTCTATATCGCCGCGAAGAAGCGTCTGCACTAGTGATATCGGGTAATTTCAAAACACACCTGTATCATCCTCTCTCAATTTGCCCCCGACCTTTTCTCGATCGTCTGCAAACTTGGCGTTAAAGTTTTGCGCGTGTGGCGGTCAATGGAGTGACAGTGATGTACAACACCCTGGAACAGGTTTTCGGTTATCCACAATTTCGTGCCGGGCAAGAGGCGGTGGTCAGTGCTGTTTTGGCCGGGCGTTCGGCGGCAGCGATTTTCCCCACGGGCTCGGGCAAGTCGTTGTGTTATCAACTGCCGGCGCTGCTGTTGCCCCACCTGACGCTGGTGGTTTCGCCGCTGTTGGCTCTTATGCAGGACCAACTGGCTTTTTTGCAGCGCCACGGCATTGCCGCCGCCAGTATTGATTCCGCGCAAAGTCGTGAGGACGCCAGTGCCGTGATGGCCCGGGCCAAGGCGGGCGAATTGAAGATCCTGATGATTTCGGTCGAGCGCCTGAAAAACGAGCGCTTCCGTAACTTTTTGCAGCAAGTACCGATTTCACTGCTGGTGGTGGATGAAGCCCACTGTATTTCTGAATGGGGGCATAACTTTCGCCCTGATTATCTGAAACTTCCAGACTACCAGCGCCAGTTCAATATCCCCCAAGCCTTGCTGCTTACAGCGACCGCCACGCCCAATGTGATCGCGGACATGCAGGCCAAGTTCGCGATTGCCGAGACGGATGTGATCACCACCGGCTTCTATCGCGCCAACCTCAACCTGTGGGTTGAGCCGGTCAGCGGCGCGGCAAAGCGCCAGCGCCTGGTGCAGTGGATGAACGGGCGCATCGGCCAGCCGAGCATCGTCTATGTCACATTGCAACGGACCGCCGAGCAGATTGCCGAGCACCTCAGCCAGCACGGTATCAGTGCCAATGCTTATCACGCCGGTTTGCCCCATGAGCAGCGCGAGGGCATTCAGCGCCAGTTCATGGGCGGGCAGCTGAACTGCATCGTCGCCACCATCGCCTTCGGGATGGGTATCGATAAAAGCGATATCCGCAATGTGGTGCATTTCGACCTGCCCAAATCGATTGAAAACTATAGCCAGGAAATCGGTCGCGCCGGGCGTGATGGCCAGCCCTCCGACTGTCTGGTGCTGGCCAACCGCGACAGCCTTAACGTGCTGGAAAACTTTGTGTATGGCGACACGCCCGAGCTTGCGGGTATTCGCTGTGTACTTGAGGAGTTGCGTGGAGCAATACCTGAAGGGCAGTGGGAATTTATGCTGCTGCCGTTGTCCGATCAGAGCAATATTCGTCAGCTACCACTTAAAACCTTGCTGGTGCAGCTGGAGTTGCGCGGCTTGATAGCACCGCGCTATGCCTACTTTGCCGAGTATCGTTTCAAATTCCTGATCGAGCCCGAGGTATTACTGGCCAAATTCGAAGGTGAACGTCAGCAATTTGTCTCGGCCATCATTCAGACCTCCACCCGCGCCAGAACCTGGGCCACGGTAAATTTCGATACCCTGTACGGGCAGCATCAGGCCGATCGCAATCGGGTGGTCAAGGCGCTGGATTATTTTCAGGAGAAGGGTTGGATCGAGCTTGAAAGCAAGCAGATGACCGAGGTCTACAGCCTGCTGGTGAGCGATTTTGATGCCGAGGCATTAAGCCAGGAGCTGCATGCTTACTTCTGTGCCCACGAGAGCGGCGAGATCAAGCGGATTCACGCAATGCTGGCGCTGTTTGCCAGTGATACCTGTCTGAGCTACCGACTGGCCCGGTATTTTGGCGATGACCAGGCACCTCGGCAGTGCGGGCATTGCTCGGTATGCGCAGGGCAGGTGGCGCGTTTACCGGAGGCCCCCGCGCTGGCGCCGCTTGAGGATAAAAACGTTGAAGCACTGTGTGGCGCTTTTATCCACAGGCATCAGGAATACGCAGGAAGTTATCCCCCGGCAGAACGCCTGACCCGGTTTTTATGCGGGATCAGTGTGCCGATGTTCACCAAGATGAAAGCGCGGGCCATTCCGGGGTTTGCAGCGTTGGAAAATTATCCCTATGCCGAGGTTCGCGATTGGGCTGCGAAGCATCTGAACGGTCTGTAATCCAACTACCTGTGGGTGTTGTGGGAGCGGGCTTGCTCGCGATTGGGTCGCCGTGGTTTGACAGATAGACCGCGTCGTAGCCATCGCGAGCAAGCCCGCTCCCACAAGGTGTTATGCACCTACCCCAACAACTCGCGTAGCACACGGGTGAAGTCGCGGCAGCTGGCCTCTTCATCGGCATGATGCCCGTCGCGAACTACCCATTGGCCGTTAACCATCACGTTGCGTATCTGGCGGTCGCCGCCGGCAAACAACCAGCGGTTTAAAATGGCGTCGTCCTGTGCGGTGGCCAGGTACGGGTCGTTGCCGTCAAGCACCAGCCAGTCGGCGCGTTGACCAACGGCCAAGCCAGCGACTGGTTGCCCCATCGCTTGTGCACCACCCGCCAGGGCGGCGTCGTACAGCGTACGCCCGACCATCGGCTGATCACTGCGATACATCCGGTTGCGGCGTTGGTCGCGCAAACGTTGGCCGTACTCCAGCCAGCGCAGTTCCTCGACCACGCTCAGTGACACATGGCTGTCCGAACCGATGCCCATGCGCCCGCCTTGAGCGAGGTAATCCACCGCCGGGAAAATACCGTCACCCAGATTGGCTTCAGTGGTCAGGCATAACCCGGCTACGGCCTTGCTCTGCGCCATCAGTTGAACTTCGTCTGCGTTGGCGTGGGTGGCATGCACCAGGCACCAGCGCGAATCGACTTCGACATTGTCATATAGCCACTGGATCGGACGCTTGCCGCTCCAGCTCAGGCAGTCGTCGACTTCCTTTTGTTGCTCGGCAATATGGATATGCACCGGGCAGGTTGTGTCGCTGGCGCCCAGCACTGCGTTTATTTGCCCGGGAGTAACGGCGCGTAACGAGTGAAAACACAGCCCCAGGGTCTGCGCTGGCTGTTGCGCCAGTAGCGGCTTGAGCTGTTGCTGCAATTTGAGGTATTGCTCGGTGCTGTTGATAAAGCGCCGCTGACCGTCGTTGGGTGCCTGGCCGCCAAAACCCGAGTGGCTATAAAGTACCGGCAGCAACGTCAGGCCAATGCCGGTGGAGCGTGCAGCTTCGCTAATTCGCAGTGCCAGCTCAGCCGGGTTGGTATAGGGCTGCCCTGACAGATCGTGATGGACATAATGGAATTCCGCCACCGAGGTGTAACCGGCCTTGAGCATCTCGATGTACAACTGACGGGCAATGACGCCGAGTTGTTCAGGCCTGATTTTTCCGACGAGCCGATACATCAAGTCGCGCCACGTCCAGAAGCTGTCATTGGGGTTGCCCGCCACTTCGGCCAAACCGGCCATGGCCCGCTGGAACGCGTGAGAGTGCAGATTCGGCATGCCCGGCAACAGCGGGCCGCTCAAACGTTCTGCCCCGTGCGCGTCGGCATTGGCTGTAATTTGTGTCAGGCGACCATCGGCACCCACCTCGATTCGGACATTGGCAGACCAGCCAGTCGGTAGCAGGGCGCGCTCGGCAAAGAAGACAGACATCGGTTCGGTACCCCAAAGCTTGTTATTTGTATATACATATACAGACGTTTGCCTGCCCGGTAAACTCCGGCAAGCTACGCCCTTTACTCATGAACAAGGATTGCCTGTGTCGACTCCGCCTGTCGTGTCCCCGCTGGCCGCCCACATGGGCGACAGCCCGGCCCCGCTTTACGCCCGCGTAAAGCAAATGATCACTCAACAGATCCAGAGTGGAAACTGGCCGCCGCATTACCGTGTGCCATCTGAAAGCGAACTGGTGACCCAGTTGGGTTTCAGCCGCATGACCATCAACCGTGCGCTGCGTGAAATGACCGCCGACGGCTTGCTGGTGCGCATGCAGGGTGTCGGTACTTTTGTGGCCGAGCCCAAGACACAGTCCGCGCTGTTTGAAGTCAACAACATCGCTGATGAAATTGCTGCCCGCGGGCACACTCACACCTGCAAGGTCATCAGCCTGGGTGAAGAAATGGCCGGCTCGGAACGCGCCGCCGTGCTCGATATGCGTGAAGGGCAAAAGGTCTTTCATTCCCTGATCGTGCATTACGAAAACGGGATTGCCGTGCAAATTGAAGACCGTTTCGTGAATGCACAGGTGGCGCCGGACTACCTCAAGCAGGATTTCACCCTGCAAACACCGTATGCCTATTTGTCTCAGGTCGCACCGCTGACCGAAGGCGAGCATGTGGTCGAAGCGATTCTGGCTGACCCCAAAGAGTGCAAGTTGCTGCAAATCGAGCCAGGCGAGCCGTGCCTGCTGATTCGCCGCCGCACCTGGTCGGGCCGTCAGCCTGTGACCGCCGCCCGGCTGATCCACCCCGGTTCCCGTCATCGTCTTGAAGGACGCTTCAATAAATGAGCCAGCCCGTTGTTTTACGTGCCGTCGATTATCCACGCATGCCGTGGAAAAACGGCGGCGGCAGCACTGAAGAAATCACCCGTGACGCAGGTGAAGGCCTCGTCGGTTTTGGCTGGCGCCTGTCGATTGCCGATATTGGCGAATCAGGCGGCTTTTCGCGTTTTGAGGGTTATCAGCGGATTATCAGCGTGCTGCAAGGCGCGGGCATGAACTTGCAAGTTGACGGGGCGAGCACGCGGGCACTGTTACCCTTTGATGCATTTGCGTTCAAGGGTGAAAGCACCGTCTCCTGCACCCTGATTGATGGGCCGATCCGTGACTTCAACCTGATCTACGCCCCGCAGCGCTACGCAGCACGTCTGCAATGGCTGGATGCAACCGTCCCGCAACGCCTGTTCAGTTCGGCGCAGACCGTATTGGTGTTCAGTGCGGGCGAGCAGGTGCATGTTGGCCTGGGTAACACCTGCCATGAACACCTGGGCCGCTACGACTGCCTGCAACTAAGCGGCAATCGCGAGTTGCTGGAAATCACGCTAACCGGGCTGTGTTGCGTGATTGAGTTGAGCGCGGTCTGACACCGTCCTGATCAGGTGGGAGCGGGCTTGCTCGCGATGCAGGTGACTCGGTTTATTGGCGGGTCGCAGTGATGCGATCGCGAGCAAGCCCGCTCCCACAGAACACATGCGTTACCAAACGCCCCAAATCAGCGCACACATCTACTTCAGTAACACCCCTCGCTAATTTCTCCCTCTCCACCAAGAAACTTCTCTTGCGGTTGCGCACCTTTATTTCCGTGGCTTGCAGCTTTTTCATCAGGAAAATTTTCAGATTGGCCGCTAACTTGCATATGCTTGTATGTACAAGTACATAAGTGTGCGTCGATCCTCTTCTCACACCCGACGCATCTGCCCAACGCTGAGGAGTTACCCGTGACTTCAACTACCCCAAAATCGCCTGCCGAGTTCACCCGTCACCGTGATGGTGAGATCCGCGCCGCCCGCGGCACCCAGCTCACTGCCAAAAGCTGGATGACCGAAGCACCCCTGCGGATGCTGATGAACAACCTCGACCCGCAAGTGGCCGAGAACCCGACTGAACTGGTGGTGTATGGCGGTATTGGCCGGGCAGCGCGCAACTGGGAGTGCTACGACAAAATCGTCGAAAGCCTGACCAACCTAAACGATGACGAAACCCTGCTGGTGCAATCGGGCAAGCCGGTCGGCGTGTTCAAAACCCACAGCAACGCGCCACGGGTACTGATCGCCAACTCCAACCTGGTACCGCACTGGGCCACCTGGGAGCACTTCAACGAACTCGACGCCAAGGGCCTGGCCATGTACGGCCAGATGACCGCCGGCAGCTGGATCTACATCGGCAGCCAGGGCATCGTCCAGGGCACCTACGAAACCTTCGTCGAGGCCGGTCGCCAGCACTACAACGGCAGCCTGGTCGGCAAGTGGGTACTGACCGCAGGCCTGGGCGGCATGGGCGGCGCCCAACCACTGGCAGCAACTCTGGCCGGTGCCTGCTCGCTGAACATCGAATGCCAGCAAAGCCGTATCGATTTCCGTCTGGCCACCCGTTATGTCGACGAGCAAGCCGCGGACCTGGATGACGCACTGGCGCGTATTGCCAAATACACCGCTGAAGGCAAAGCGATTTCCATTGCCCTGTGCGGCAACGCTGCTGAACTGCTGCCAGAAATGGTTCGCCGTGGTGTGCGCCCGGACATGGTCACCGACCAGACCAGCGCCCACGACCCGCTGAATGGCTACCTGCCAAGAGGCTGGACCTGGGAGCAGTACCGCGACCGCGCCGTGACCGATCCGGCTGCTGTGGTCAAAGCTGCCAAAGCGTCAATGGGTGAGCACGTTGAAGCGATGCTGGCATTCCAGAAAGCTGGCGTGCCGACCTTCGACTACGGCAACAACATCCGTCAGATGGCTAAAGAAGTTGGCGTAGAAAACGCCTTCGACTTCCCGGGTTTTGTCCCTGCTTATATCCGCCCACTGTTCTGCCGTGGTGTAGGGCCGTTCCGCTGGGTCGCGCTGTCGGGGGATGCCGAAGATATCTACAAGACCGATGCCAAGGTCAAGGAGCTGATCGCCGACGACGCCCACCTGCACAACTGGCTGGACATGGCGCGCGAGCGCATCAGCTTCCAGGGGCTGCCGGCACGTATCTGCTGGGTCGGCCTGGGCCAGCGTGCCAAGCTGGGCCTGGCGTTCAACGAAATGGTGCGCAGCGGCGAGCTGAAAGCCCCGATCGTGATCGGCCGCGACCACCTGGACTCCGGCTCGGTGTCCAGCCCGAACCGCGAAACCGAAGCCATGCAGGACGGTTCGGATGCCGTGTCCGACTGGCCACTGCTCAATGCCTTGCTCAACACTGCCAGCGGCGCGACCTGGGTGTCGCTGCACCACGGCGGCGGCGTCGGCATGGGCTTCTCCCAGCATTCGGGCATGGTGATCGTGTGTGACGGTACCGACGAAGCGGCTGAGCGCATCGCCCGTGTACTGCACAACGACCCGGCCACCGGTGTAATGCGTCACGCCGATGCCGGTTACGACATCGCCATCGATTGCGCCAACGAGCAGGGCCTGAACCTGCCGATGATCAACGGCTGACCTCTGGTCTCCCGTGGGAGCGAGCCTGCTCGCGAACGGCCTTCGCGAGCTGTCTCTTATACACATCT
>NZ_JASJWL010000058.1:0-28383 GCF_035019225.1 Pseudomonas sp. CCC4.1
CATATACTCCGTTCACACCCTGATTGAACAGACCGTTCGACAGGCAAAACAAGAACGTTTCGAGCGCGGAGTTGATCATGAGCACGTATAAAATTGCAGCGGTTCCAGGTGATGGTATTGGTATCGAAGTCATTGCCGCAGGTGTCGAGGTGCTGCAGGCCCTGTCGAAAAAATCCAGTTTCGAACTGGATTTCAAACACTTCGACTGGAACTCGGATAACTACCTGAAGCATGGTTACTACATTCCTGAAGGCGGGCTGGAAGAGCTAAAAACCTTCGATGCGATTTTCTTTGGCGCCGTGGGTGCGCTTGACGTCGCGGATCATATTTCCCTGTGGGGCCTGCGTTTGCCGATCTGCCAGGGCTTCGATCAGTACGCCAACGTGCGTCCGGCTCGTGTGTTGCCTGGGGTAAAGAGCCCACTGGTCAATGGTGACCAGATTGACTGGGTAGTGGTGCGGGAAAACTCCGAAGGTGAGTACTCCGGCAATGGTGGTCGCGTTCACCGTGGCCTGCCGGAAGAGGTCGCCACGGAAGTGTCGGTCTTTACCCGTGTTGGAGTTGAGCGCATCCACCGTTTTGCTTTCGAACTGGCGCAAAGCCGCCCACGCAAGCACCTGACCATGGTCACCAAGTCCAATGCCCAGCGACACGGCATGGTGCTGTGGGATGAGATTTTCTATGAAGTCGCGAAGGATTTTCCAGACGTTAAAATTGATAAAGAACTGGTCGATGCCGTCACTACGCGCATGGTGCTCAAACCCTCCACACTGGACGTGATTGTCGCTACTAACCTGCACGCCGACATTCTGTCCGATCTGGCGGCGGCGCTATCCGGCAGTCTGGGCATTGCGCCGACTGCCAACCTGAACCCGTCGCGCAAATTCCCTTCGATGTTCGAACCTATCCACGGCTCTGCATTCGATATCACCGGTAAAGGTGTGGCGAACCCGATTGCGACTTTCTGGACGGCAGTGATGATGCTTGAACATCTGGGTGAGGCCGCCGCGGCAAAACAACTGATGTCCGCCATCGAGGCTGTGACTGAAAGCGGTTTGCATACTCCTGATTTGGGCGGTACGGCCACTACACGGCAGATCACGGATGCAGTCATTGCGTTGATCAACCGTTGAAGCGTCCCAGCGATTCAAAGTAGTACTGCGGCACTACGTCAAGGGGCAGATTATTGGGTCTGACTCCTTGGCATTTCCTGACAACAATAAAAATCAGGGCCCTGTCATGAAAAGAATATTCGGCAAACTTTATATACAAGTACTTATTGCGGTCGTTCTTGGCGCTATCGTCGGTGTGCTGGTTCCTGAAGCCGGGGCTGCACTCAAACCCTTGGGCGATGCGTTTATCAAACTGATCAAAATGCTCCTCGCGCCGGTGATCTTCCTGACTGTCGTCACGGGTATCGCACGCATGGAAAACATGAAGGAGCTTGGGCGGGTAGGCTTTCGTGCCTTGATTTATTTCGAGGTTGTGTCGACCCTGGCGCTCGTGGTCGGCCTGGTGGTGGTCGATGTATTCAAGCCCGGTGCGGGCATGAATATTGATGTCGCAAGCCTCGATACGTCGAGTTTCACCACGTATACCTCGGCGGTGAAGCATGACTCATTCATGGACTTCGCCATGAATATCATCCCCGATACCATTGTGGATGCCTTTGCCAAGGGTAATGTGCTGCAGATCTTGCTGTTTTCCGTCCTTCTGGGTGTCGCCCTGGCCCAAGTCGGCCCGCGCGGGAAAATCTTTGTCGATGCACTGGATAGCTTGATGCAGGGCATGTTCCGCATCGTCAATATGGTTATGCGCCTGGCGCCTGTCGGTGCGTTTGGGGCCATTGCATTCACAATCGGCAAATACGGTTTCGGCTCGCTGTTCTCCCTCGGCAAGTTGATGGCCTGCGTGTACTTGACCTGCGCGGTGTTCGTGATCTTTGTCCTGGGGCCCATATGCCGGTACAGCGGTTTCAGCCTGTGGAAATTCCTTAAATTTATCAAGGAGGAGTTGTTCACCGTACTGGGCACCAGTTCTTCGGAGTCGGTGTTGCCGCAAATGATTTCAAAAATGGAAAAGGCCGGAGTTTCCAAGCCTGTCGCCGGGATGATCATTCCGTCCGGGTTGACCTTCAATCCGGACGGTCAGGCGATTTATTACACCATCGCTGCGATTTTTATCGCCCAGGCAACCAACACGCCGCTTACCCTCACTGACCAACTGATCGTTCTGGCAGTTTTGATGTTCACCTCCAAGGAGTCGGCAGGTGTCACCGGCTCAGGGTTTATTATCCTGGCCGCCACCTTGTCTTCTTTGGGGACCATCCCGGTTGCGGGAATGGTGCTGCTGCTGGGAGTTGACCGCTTTATGTCAGAAGCACGTGCGATCACCAACACTATCGGCAATGGTGTCGGAACCATGGCTATTGCCAAGTGGGTCGGGGCGCTGGATACCGTTAAAATGCACAAGGCGTTGAATGGTGAAAGAGGGGAGCCTGAACCAGAGTTCGTACACGAAGAGGCTGCTCATCCCTCTGGTCCAGTGATGGGTAATGCCTTGCAGCCCAGCCTTGCAAGTGCCTCCCAGGTATAAATGTGTGTTGCTGAAGTGCTCGGGTAAGGGTATTCGTGCGGCCCAGGCGCACGAATACCTATGCAGCGAACGCCTGTTGCTGGAGTCCCGTATTAACTGGCGCTGAGTGAGTCCAGCTTGAATGGGGTGCTAGGGTTCGAGTGTTCGAATCACTCCGTCCCGACCCTATTGATTTCACTGATATTCAGGGCCGGAACCATATCCGACCAGATCACATCGGCGTGGTCTGTCTGGTGGTTCTTGGTCATGTATCGCCACTCGTGGCAACACGGCTAACCACAAATATTGAGTGACCGAATCAATCAATGGCCAACCAGGGGGCTGGTACTTGAAGTAGACGGCCACTGCACTGTGTTCTGCAGGAGCCCCTTAGAGCTGCTTCAGGGTTTCCTGGGTGATGGCTTCGAGTCCGGATTCGGTGATGGTTTTCCAGTCAGTATCTGTGGCCACTTTCACGTTCTCACTGACCAGCGTTTTTATGGTCTGTACAGGTGTACCAGGGGCTTTTATCTGCAACAGCGACTTGTTGCGTAGCACCTTATCGAGTACTCCCTCAGCCGAATACCATGACCAGAATTCGATGATGTTCACTTTTACTTCACTGACATCACGGGCACCGGGGCTGCTTACCACCTCGTATCCGGCCTGCCGGTAGGCAGTGGCTACGGCATTACCCACCAGCTCTGAAACTGTGCGCCCTTCAGGCAGCAGCACGTCGCCGATCGCCATATTGAAGTTATTGCGCTTACGCGCGATGGCCCGCTCGGTAATCGACTTATCGTCGATCTCGTCGTACTTCAGTGAAGGTATGTCAGAGCTGGAAGGTTTGATTTGAAAAACTCGATCATCAACGGCGCTGATATAAACCTTTTTGCCATTGCTGGGGGCCGGTGTCTGAGTATCACCCGGCCGTAAAACATCCACTTCTGCCCTGTTGGTGGCGCAACCGGCTAACAGTACCAATGCCGCAACGGCCAAAATTTTTCGAACCATCATCCTTACTCCCTTTTATATTTGGCCTTCATAGGCTTGTCCAAAAGCTGGCGAAAAAGAGTGTAGAAGACAATGTGCAGCTCAACCGCCTGGCTGACTTGCGCGGTTGAGAGAGCAAGCAGCACGAAAGCAATCGGCTCTGGCCCTAGCCTTTTGCTCGTAATCCCTGAACCCGCATTTCGCGGTTTTTTTTGTCTTGAGGAAATGATGATCAGCAAGACCGTCTCGGTCATCTGCTGCAATCCATTGAAGATTTTTTGACCACGCCTCGGAGCTGACCCGACTTAAAGTCGTGAACGTGCTGCGCGGGCGTATCAACTCCGGGCACCTATCAGATGCCCTTATCTCTTCTCGAGTTGGGCCGCAATGTCTGTGGCCAGTTCGATGAAGGCACGTGCAGCTGAAGTCTGGTAGGCCCCTTTGCGCTGCATCAATACGGCGGTACGGTGCAGTCGCTGAGGGCTTAGTTCAATGGCAAACAGCCCCTGATGTGCAAGCGCGACGGTTGCCGGTAACAGGGTCGACAGTGTGGTCCTGCGCACCACTTCGATGACTGCACCGATAACATTGGCCTCCATTTTCACCCGCGGGGTAATGGTGTGCTGGCGACAGTAGCGGTCGATCTGCTCGCGAGTGGCAAACTCTTCGCTGAGCAGGATCAGTGATTCGGCACTCAGAGCGTCCAGGTCAATAGCACTCTGTCCAGCCAACGGGTGTCTTTCCCCAACCACCAGCGCGAGGGCTTCTATCAGAAGCGGCTGGGTCTCTATGTCCTGAGAGTGCCCGTCCTCGAAAGCGATACCCACGTCCAGCTCATCGGCCAGCAGAAGCTCCTCCATCTGTTCTTGAGCGATCTCACGCAGGTTCAAGGTGATATTCGGATATCGGCTGTGGAAAGCTTCGACCAGTGGTCCGACCAGATATGTGGTGAACGTCGGTGTCAATGCAACCCTGAGTGCCCCGCGACTCAAATCGCCCACGTCATGGATTGCACGTTTTCCTTCCTCCAGTTCCTGCGAAGCCCGGCGTGCATAGCGTAAATACACTTCGCCGGCGTCAGTCAGCCGCGTCGTACGTCCCGATCGGTCAAATAACTGGGCAGAAAGACTTTCCTCAAGTTGCCTGACTTGCTGTGACAGCGCGGGCTGCGAAACATGCAGCGCAGCAGCTGCTTTCGTGAAGCTGTGGTGTTGCGCCACAGCGAGAAAGTATTTGATGTGACGTGCCAGCATGCTTAGAGCCATAAGATTATCTGATGTACGCCATCATAAATGAGACTTTTACCTTATGTCACGAGCTCCGTAATCTCTGCTCCAACGCATCGCGACCAAGAGGAGTCACCATGAAAGACATCATCGATGGTTTTCTAAAGTTTCAACTTAACGCTTTTCCGGAACGCGCCGGCCTGTTCAAGAATCTGGCTAATCAGCAAAGCCCACGGGCGCTGTTTATCTCCTGCTCTGACAGCCGATTGGTTCCGGAACTGGTTACGCAGCGAGAGCCCGGCGACCTGTTTGTCATTCGCAACGCCGGCAACATCGTGCCGCCCTACGGCCCTGAGCCTGGCGGTGTGTCGGCCTCGGTCGAGTATGCCGTTGCTGCCTTGCAAGTCTCCGACATCGTTATCTGCGGGCACTCTGATTGCGGCGCAATGACTGCCATTGCCACCTGCAAGTGCCTGGATCACATGCCCGCAGTGGCAGGCTGGTTACGCTACGCCGACTCTGCTCGAGTGGTGAATGAAGCGCGCAAACATAAGGACCCACACAGCAGTGTTGAGGCGATGGTTCGAGAAAACGTGATCGCCCAGTTGGCCAATATCCGGACGCATCCATCGGTACGCCTGGCCCTCGAAGAGGGACGCGTAGCACTGCATGGCTGGGTCTATGACATCGAGAGCGGGCGTATGGATGCTTTCGACAGTAGCACCGGCAAGTTTGCGCCCCTTGTGGACAACCCGGGCGCACGTGCCGCTCCCTATCAACAGAAGCAATCTGCTTGAACTCGTTTATTACCCCAGGAGATAACACCATGATCCAGTCCCAAATCAATCCAGGTTCGCGTCTGGCCCTGACCGAAGTCATCCTGCTGGCTAAAGCCCGGAAAGACTTGTCATTTGCCCAGATCACCGATGGCACAGGGCTCAGCGAGGCGTTCGTCACTGCCGCGCTGCTCGGCCAGCATCCCTTGCCCAAAGCAGCGGCCACAGTAGTGGGTGAAAAGCTCGGCCTCGATGTTGATGGCGTGGCGCTGCTGCAAACCATCCCGATGCGCGGCAGCATCGACAACGGTATACCGACCGACCCCACTATCTACCGCTTTTACGAGATGCTGCAGGTCTACGGCACCACGCTTAAGGCGTTGGTCCATGAGAAGTTCGGTGACGGCATTATCAGTGCTATCAACTTCAAACTGGATATTAAAAAAGTCGAAGATCCAGAGGGTGGGTCGCGCGCAGTCATTACCCTGGATGGTAAATACCTGCCCACCAAGCCTTTCTGACAGTTGAGTGTCTCGGCGTCGTAATACGACGCCGAGTCATGAAGCGCTACATTGACCCTGTAAGTATTGAAGGGTATTTGCGTCACGCGATACCTCGAGGTGTTTGAACATGAAAATTTTATTGTTGGCAGGGCTCAGTAGCTTGTGCACTGTGGCTTTGGCTGGGCAGCCTCTAGCAGATAACGACATTCAGGTAGAGCAGTACAGTTATTCACAAGACCTTGATATCGCAAAAGTCATTTCGATGGGTGAAGTGCCAAATGTCTGTGAAGTGGTGCCTGCGCGTATGATGTATGAAGACTCCAAGGGGCATAGGCATATTCTCGAATACCGCGTAATGGGGAATGGTTGTTCTAACGGTTAGTGTGTGCTTCCCATCCATATCGCAAATATTTAATACGTCTTTTAATTTTTTCCTGCTGATTCTGGACACTGTTGCGTTCCTTTGCAGCTCTGTCGCGCGTGCTCATGGGCAATGTGCTGGCAGTCATGAAGCAGGCGCAGCATGACCTCCAGAGGTCGATGCTCGAGAAACGGAAGTTGTCTGAATTGAGGAGTGAGGTTTATGGATCTGATATTTCGCAATGTACGCATTGCCGATGGAAAGCCTTTAACCGACGTCGCCGTACACAATGGGAAAGTTGCCATTATTTCCCCGGGAATTACAGTGCGGGCACGGCAGGAAGTCCAGGGAAATGGAAATGTATTGATGCCGGCTTTTGTCGAGGGGCATCTGCATCTGGAAAAAGCCTATGTCATGCACCGTAAGGTCAATCGCACCGGAACCCTCAAGGAGGCGATTGCCGTTACAGCTGAGCTTAAACCGATGTTGACCCGGGAGGATATTCTCGAGCGTTCAACGCAGGTATTACGCTCACTTGTGCAGGCCGGTACTACCCATGTACGCGCACATGCCGAATTTGACCCCTCACAAGGTTTCACAGGGTTTGATGTTGTCCTGGAGCTACGCAAGAAGTTTCGCGACATGATCGACATTCAGGTAGTTGCCTTCCCACAGGAAGGCATTTTCAAACTACCGGGAATGAAGCACATGATGGTTGCGGCGATGGAAAAAGGTGCCGATGTCGTCGGCGGTATTCCCTATAACGATCGTTCACCCTTCGAACATATTGATTATGTTTTCAGCCTGGCTAAACAGTTTGGAAAAGATATCGATTTCCATCAGGATTTTGCCGATACGGCAGAGAACATGACCATTGAATACCTCGCGCGCAAGACCATCAAGGAAGGGTATGAAGGCCGCGTCTGCGTAGGTCATCTTACGAGCCTTGGAGCCGTAGCACCGGAACAGCGAGTGGGTATTATCAGCCTGATCCGTGATGCTGGAATCAGCGTAATGTGCCTGCCAGCCACCGACTTGCATCTCGGTGCTCGAGGCGACAGCCATAACGTCCGCCGCTCACTCACGCCCGTTCGTGCGTTGCGAGACGGTGGTGTAAATGTCTGTTTGGCCACGAACAATATACGCAACGCTTTTACCCCGTATGGGACAGGCGATCTGCTGAATATTGCGCAATTGGCAATGCCTGCATGCCACCTGGGTGGGGCCGATGATCAGGCCACAGTATTGGGAATGCTCACAACTAATCCTGCAAAAGCCCTAGGGCTGGATAACTATGGGCTGGAAGCCGGCAAAAATGCAGACCTGGTGCTGGTGGATACCCAGTCGGTCGCCGGGGTTATCCTCGACTTGCCGGCTCGTCTTATGGTGTTGAAGCGCGGGAAAATAGTGGCGACATCAAATTACAACCGTTCGATAGCCTTCTGATCGTCCCCGCCTGCCGGATCAGTAACGGATACCCATGTGACACTCAGTCAATCTGTCGTCTTTTGATGATCGACGACAATCGCGTGTGGACGGGTGTAACGGCTGCGGATTTATCGCCTAGAGATTCAGGCCTCGTGCCACTATTTCAAGCGGGAAGGTCGGCAATATGTCGTCGCTTGCTCTGTTTCAGCTGGGCGAGAAGTCGTGGATGCATCCATTGCCCGCCAATGGCAAAGGCATGGCTTTTATGCGGTCATGCCTGAATCCCGATCTTGCCTGCTGAAGCTTGCATCGCGCGCTTCTCTGTTAAGGGGGCAAAATAGGGCGGCGTACCGGTTGCCTGGAAATAAAGAAAGTAGTGCCCGGTGTCGGCCAATACAATTCGGTGCAGCTCTGATAGGCGCATGCCGTTTCTAATCCAAATGCTCTCTTTCAGGATTTCGTAAGTCCGGACCCCGTGTTGTTGCATTGTGCTTTCGAAGGTTAGGTAGAGTTCTTCTCTGATACGCCGGTCGTTTTGAACACCCGCTCGCAACATAAAAAAGCTAAGCACACCCACAACTACAACCACAACCAACAAAAAAGTCCAGCTGGCGATTGCTCCCATGCTTTGCGCTCCCTGCGAGCTCACGTGGTATGAGCATCAGTGTAGACAGGGTTTGGCACTTGGCTTAGCTGCGTGTCAGGCTGCGTTATGCAGCCTCAGGTTCGGAGCAGGCAAGATTTACGCCTGCTCTGCCTCGTATCGCATCACAACGTGTCGTTGCACACCAAGGCCGCAGATCGACAGCACTACTTCATCCCCCGGTTCCAGCCATTCCGGATGTGGCTTCATTCCCATCGACACGCCAGGCGGGGTGCCGGTGATGATCACATCCCCAACATCGAGGGTCATGTAGTGACTGCAGTAGGAAATAATCTCTGCAACGCTGAAGATCATGGTCTGGGTGTTTCCTTCCTGTCGCCGTTGGCCGTTGACTTCCAGCCACATTGGCAGGCTCTGCGGATCCGGGACCTCATCACGGGTCACGAGCCAGGGACCCAGCGGCCCAAAGGAGTCGGAGCTCTTGCCTTTGTCCCATTGCGAACTCTGAAACTGGAATCCACGATCGGAAACATCATTGGCCACGCAGTAGCCCGCCACGTGTTCAAGTGCCTGGGCAACCGGAACGTACCGGGCGCGCTTTCCGATGACGACCCCCAGCTCAACCTCCCAGTCCAATTGCCTTGAGTGGGGAGGTTGTACGATGGGGTCATCGGCCCCGCTGATGCAACTGACCGGTTTGAAGAACACCAACGGTTCGGACGGGATCGCAAGACCGGCCTCTTCGGCGTGGTACAGGTAGTTCAAACCAATTGCGATGAACTTGCCGATATCGCTTATCGGTGGCTGGTAGCGAACCGGGGTCGAAATAAGCGGAAGCCGGTGTTCGTCAAGCTCACAAAGCCGGGCAAGTTCCGTATCGGACAAGCACGCGCGCGAGACGTCATCCACATGGGCTGAAATGTCCCGCAGCTGTCCCGATGAATCGACCATGCCCGGATACACGCCATCATGCTTAACATAGCGAAAGAGCTTCATTGTTGTCTCCAGTTGCAGTATCAGAATATGCGCAGGAGCCGAGCGCGCCAGGCACCAGGCTGGTTGCGGGATACAAACCCGCAGCCACTGTCAGTCATGCTTCATTGCACGCAAAGTGCGGGGGAGGGGCATCTCGGTTTGCATGCCACAAGGACCCAGTGGGCTCGCGGGATCAATCACGCTTTTCGGTGAACAATCGCACTACGCTTGTCATGTTCCGGTCGCCCATTCCGCGCGCTGCTGCGCGCTGGAAAACGTTATGTGCTGCGGCAATTGTGGGGGCGTTCTCTGCTGATCCTGCTTCCTCGAGCGTGTAGCCGAAGTCCTTTTCAATCAACGCCACGGGGAACTGCGGGGCGAAGTTCTCCGTCATCATGCTCCCTGAAAGATAGGCAGCAACCGGTGGCCAGACGGAGGTGCCTGCCATGGCTGCCAGCACTCGCGATGCATCGGCTCCGTTTCGCTCCAATAACCCGATGACCTCTGCCAGGCCCGTCACCTGTATTCCCAGCATGGCGTTGGTGGCAAGTTTCGCCAAAGCGCCATGACCCAGGCCGCCGACGTGATGGACTGAAGAGCCCATGACGCGTAGCAGAGGCAGGCAGCGCTCCAGGACTTCTTCCTCTCCGCCTGCCAGATAGGCCAGTTGCCTCGCATCGGCCTGAGCACGGGATCCCGATACCGGCGCTTCCAGCAGCGCCACCCGGGCATGCTGCATGTGGGTGCCGAGCTCCTGGATCCAGCCCGAAGTGAGTGTCGAACTCTCGATGGCGATTGCTCCCGCTGCCATACCAGAGAGGGCGCCGATCTCGCGATCCAGCCAGACATGGCGAGACGCATCATTGTCACGCAACATTGCAATGACGAACTCCGCACCTGCGCTGGCTTCTCTTGGCGTGCGCGCGTGGAAGGCCCCTTGCTTGACAAGCGCTTCTGCTGCATCGGGGGTTCGATTCCAGACAGTGACTGTGTGACCTGCAGCAAGCAATTGTGAGGCCATGCGCGACCCCATGGCGCCGAGGCCCAGGACTGTGATTCTGCTCATATGCTTTGTTCCATTTCAACGTGTAAGGGGGAGGGGCTGACAGGACTCGGTGGTTGTCAGAGGTTGCGCGACTATGAAGATTGGCGACTCACCAGGATCACCGCCAAGCCTGCAATGGCGAAGCAGGCGGACAGGTACGCAATGGGTTGCGGTCCGGCAAGATTGATCAGCAGTCCGCCCAGCAGCGAGCCCAGGCCGATGGCTGCATTGAATACAGATACATTGATGGAGGTGGCTGCGTCGGCTCCGCCTGGAATCCTGGAGGCCTCCTTGAACACCAGGGTCTGCAGCAGCACCGGAAGTGCGCCATATGCAGCGCCCCACGCAGCAAGCACAGCGAAAATGGCAGCATGACTGACCGCTGCCGCGTTCATGCATGACAAGCTTGCGGCAAGGAGTGCTGTCACCAGACCCAGGCTGGTTCTTGGTGCCCTGGACGCGAACGGGCCCACGGCGAAGTTGGTAATTACACCTGCCGCGCCATAGACCAACAGAAGCATGCTGACCTGTGCAGGGCTCTGGCCGGCAATCTGCTCAAGGTACGGAGACACGTAGGTGTAAGCCAGAAAGTTGCCGGTGACGACAAGGGCGGTGATCCCGAAAACCACAAGCAAGGGGCCACTTTTGAGCACGGCTGACATCGCCCCTCGCTTGGCAGCCTTCGAGATGCGTACCGCCGGAACTGACCATGCGATCAGCGTGAAGACGACCAGACTGAGTATCGAGAGCGCAGCAAACACGGAGCGCCATCCATACATTTCACCGAGCATTGTGCCAGCCGGAATCCCCAGCACCGTCGCCAGCGAAACACCGCCAAAGACAATCGATGTAGCTCGTACTGCGTTTCGTGCAGAGACCATGTGCACTGCGGTGACCACTGCTGTCGACCAGAACACGCCGATTGCACCTGCGACCAGAATGCGTCCAAGGAAAACGACGAAGTAGTTTGGCGCCAGGAAGGTGATCAGATTGCCGATACAGCAGACCGCCAGCAGACCGGCCATCAGTGTCTTGCGGTTGAGCGATCCAAGCAGGCCAGTCAGCGGCGCTGCGGTCAGAGCGACCATAAATGCAAAAATTGTAACCAGATAACCTGCGGCGCCGAGCGAGACATTCAGGCCAGCGGCCATCGCTGGCAGCACGCCTACGGGCATGAGCTCGGTGCTGACAAAGGAGAAGCAGCCGAGGCTCAGGGCAAGAACAGCCGCTACCGCCTGTGCCTTGGATACAGTTACCCCATGAGGGTGTGGCGTTGCGGGCGCGTGGGCACTTGCCGACGTAGTATCGGCCTGATGCCTTATGACTTTCGATTGCATGGGCGTATCTCTGTGAAATTCAAAATAAAGGTCGCAAAGGTGAGGTTTTTCAAGGCCAAGCCGTGCGTGCACCCGGTGTACTGTGGCGACCGGCATGCCGACTGATGGGCCATGCGAACTTATCGTGGGGGAAACTCAATGCCTGAGAGTTGCGCACAAGCGGCCAGGTATCGCTCTTGAAGCGCGGGGTCAAACGCAGCGCTGTGAACTTCTGCCGACCGCTGGTGATAGAAGTAGTCGCCGGTTACGCGCGCTGCAGTGGCTGCAGCGAGCCACGCCTGGGTGCGGGGCGCGAGGTCAAGGTCATCCGTAGCCTCAGGGCCGCCCATCTTCGTGGCAACCCAACCTGGTTCGACGCAGTTGGACAGCACATCTGGCCAGTGACGCGCGGCGGCAAAAGCAAGCAGGACCGCGTGAAGCTTGGAGTCCGAGTAGGCCTGCATCCCGGACCAGCGTCGCGAATCCCAGGTCAGGTCGCTGAGAGAGGGATTACCCTTCAAGTGAAGCCTGGAGCTCATGTAGACCAGGCGCTTGGGTCGCTTGACCATGGCGGTCAGAATGTAGGGCGCCAGAGAGTTCACGGCAAAGACATGGGGCAGGCCATCCACTGTGGCGATGCGCTCGCGCTCCTGGAAGCCGACAGCGGCATTGTGAATGATGGCATCGAAGGGGCCCAGTTCATTGATGCTGGCAGCAAGCGCCTTGGTTTCTGCGATGCTGGAAAGGTCCCCGACGAGTGCCGTCTGCGCGCCGGGAACTTGAGCGATGGCATGGGCCGCCCGGGCGTGGTTTCGGGCATGCAACACGACCTGATGACCGTTGGCCACGAGCAGGCGTGCCGCCATTTGGCCCAGGCCGTCGGAGGATCCGGTAACGAGGATGCGCGTCATTGTCATTGCTCCGGTGAATGCCACGTCGGGGGTGGCCTCAATGGGGTGTAGGGTCGGCATGGGGTAGCCGGCTCAGCGTTGGAGCAATGTTGGGATTTCGGGCCTTATAATGCGATAGCATGGAACGCATAATATTCATGCGCAGGAGTCATCAATGAGGGCATTAAGTTCCCGGTTGCTGGAAGGCGTCGACGTTATGGCGGCTGTCGTTGATGCGCGCAGCTTTGGCGGGGCTGCTGAGGTACTGGATATGTCTCAATCTGGCGTGAGCAGGGCAATAGCCCGCCTGGAGACAAGATTGGGCATCAGAGTGTTCGAGCGCACGACGCGATCAGTGAGGCTGACCGACGAAGGGCGCAGTTTCTACGAAGAGGTGATGCCTCTGATCGATGCGCTTGCCGAGGCGACAGGCAGCGCCGCCAGTGATGCGCAAAAGGTTCGTGGCCGGCTGCGCGTCAACGTGGACCCGCTATTTGCGAGACTGATCCTCGGTCCCCGATTGGGCGCGTTCATGGATAGCCACCCTGAGCTCGAAATGGAGCTGCGCAGCAAGGAAGACCTGGGTGATTTGATCGCGGATGGTTTCGACATCGCGATCCGCTTCGGCCATCCTCAGCCGTCGTCGTTAGTGGCGAGAAAACTCCTCGATACGCGAGTTTTGGCCATGGCATCACCGGCTTATCTTGAGCGTTTCGGCCATCCAAAGGACCCTATGGAGCTCGAGACTTCGGACCATCGCTGCATCCTGTTCAGGGAGCCAGTCACCGGCCGCCCGTTTGCCTGGGAGTTTCATCAGCGCCGCAAGAAGGTCACAGTCAAGCCGCAGGGCATGTTGACCGTCAACGATCCGGGTACGGTCTATAGCACATGCTTGGCCGGGCTCGGTATTGCGCAGTTGTTCGAGTTGGGAATTGAAGAATATACCTCTTCCAGGCAGCTTGTTCAGCTGTTTCCCGATTGGTCGGAGCAGCGTTTTCCGCTCTATGCATACTACCCGTCGCGACATCATGTTCCCGCAAAGACTCGCGCGCTTCTTGATTTCGTCGCAGGCCTGGTTCGCTGATCGAAACGGGTTGGGCCTGCATCAGGAGTAAGCAAGCCGCTGCGTGCTACTTCAGTCTTGCAGACAAAACCCGTTTTTTAAATCACTTGCACAAGTAACTACGTCTCCGAAGATCGTATTCAGATGCAAAACTACTGGCTCGATCTTGAGTGAAGAAAGTTGGAGCGATGTTTATTAATTATAGTTTGGATATTTAGGTGTAGCTGTCAGGTGGTGTTCAGGTTGTCATGTTTGAGTTACAGTGTTTTCTTCCTTCGAAAAACGTATGTCCCGGTAAGTGCTGGCAATATATATTGAATTCGCCCGACTTGGGTGGGAAGGGGCAGGGGAAGTGCTGCAAGTTACTTTTCAATTGCACCCGGTTGAGGACTGGCGTGCAATTAAATGACGATATCCATGCGCGGGCCGAGGCCGTCGACGAGTAAAGAGATGTCGGCACGTATCTCGCAGCACGCTTTATGAGCGTCGACTACGGCTTTCACTTCACGACAGACAAGGCCTCTTGCTTCCTCTCTTTTTTCACAGACCGTTTCAGCTGTCAGTGTCAGCCGGCCGGAGAACGTGGTTTCAACAGTGGAGAGTTTGTTCCAGTCAGAATTTTCTATATTGGCAATCCCTTTTCTGACTTTGTCAGCTGCTTTGGCTGCAGTGTCAGTATCTCCTGTCGGAGAAATTGAATAAGTGAATAGGAAGTAATATTTTGTCACTTTGCTTGTCCTTGTGAGAAGTTCGATTTACAAGTCGTGCGCCGTGCTCGACTTATAAAGACAGTAGCACTTCAGGTGGGGAGGGGAGTACTGTTCTTTAGCTTGGCTGGGTGGAATAGTGTGTGTGATTGTTTATGCTGTTTTATCGCTAACCATGTTCCGTCAATAGAATCGGTTTCCGAGATCGGTATTGAGCCAGGAACAGCCAGGCTGCGCATCAGGGGCGCTTCCGATCCGCAGTGGGTGAAGTTCATCTTGCAGGAGTTACTGCGATAAGTGCCTCACCTGCGAGCGCTCATATTCGATCTGATTTGGGAGCAAGTGTGCTCGTGATGACATCGAAAAAACATTCGATGTTCCCCCGATTTTTCTGGGTATTTTGCGGCTTTGGGTCGGTTTTAAAGCTTGATGAAACGTTTCATCAAGTCTATAAAAAGGCACAATTCCAAGAAAGGCTGTTGCCATGACCCCGCTCAAACTCTTTGTTGCCCTCACTACACTGACCGCAGCCTCCCACGCCATGGCCTGGGATTACGTTCTGCTCGACACCGACCATGGCGCCCAGAACTGGCAGATCACCAGCCAGCAACTCGGCGTAAAAACCGATAAACCCTTCAGCATCACCTTGCGCACCTTGCACGGTGGCCGGCAGGAGGGCGTCAGCATTGTGGACATCGATAACGGTACGATGAAACTCTCGGTAGTGCCTACTCGCGGAATGAACGTCTTGCAGGCCTCGGTAGGTAATGTGCGCATGGGCTGGGATTCGCCGGTCAAGGAAGTGGTCAACCCGTCCTTTATCGAACTTAATGGTCGTGGTGGTCTGGGCTGGCTGGAAGGTTTCAATGAGCTGGTCACCCGCTGTGGATACGAATGGGTCGGCCACCCAGGAGTCGACAACGGCGAACTGCTGACCCTGCATGGTCGGGCCGCTAACATTCCTGCAAGTAAAGTCACCCTGCATATCGATGAAAAACCGCCGTATGCCATCACCCTGCGCGGCGAACTGAAAGAGCAGGCGTTCAAAAAAGTCGACTTTTCCGTCGCTACCGAATTGGTCACCGAGCCCGGCAGCGTAGTGTTCTCCCTCAACGACACCCTAACCAACAACGGCGACTATCCAAAGGAATACCAGGCGCTCTATCACAGTAACTTCAGCACCCCGTTCCTGGAGCAGGGCGCTCGTTTCGCCGCACCGGTGAAACAGGTGTCGCCGTTCAACGACAAGGCCAAGGACGATCTGCCCGACTGGCAAACCTACCGTGCACCGACCAAGGACTACGACGAAACGGTTTACAACGTGGTGCCGTATGGCGATGCCAAGGGCGATACGTTGACCGTGTTGCATAACAAGGCCGGCAGCCTGGGCGTTTCAGTCGGTTTCAATACTCAGACACTGCCGGTGTTTTCCCTGTGGAAAAACACCGATACCCAAGGCCAGGGCTATGTTACCGGCTTGGAACCGGGGACAAGTTTTTCCTACAACCGCCGTTATCAGCGGCCACTGAATTTGGTACCAACAATTGGGCCGAAGGAACACAAGCAGTTCCACATTAGCTATAGCTTATTGGCGGATAAGGTGGCTGTTGATAAGGCTTTGAAGCGAGTGAGCGACATTCAGGGTGGGCGGGAAACTGAGGTACGGCAAACGCCATTGGTTGATCTGACCAAGGGATAGCACCGGCTAGAGCACCGTCGGCCGATATGGCGCAGCCTCGGCCTATTCCTCGGCCTATTCCTCGGTTTGTTCAAGGTCCACCGGTGTGTGCGGGATTTACATCTTCTTCGCCGCCGGTTTGCTGCTGTTGGGCGGGGGGCTGATGCTGATGGGTCAACGCGCAGGCAGAGGCCAGCGCGTTGAGGCTGTCCCCGTTTCAGGACGCCAGGCACTCGGCGCAGGTAAGGGGTAGCGAGGCATCAAGCCTGTGGCGTACAGGCATTTACGGGTTCAGGTAAGCACTCAAACGCTCTACCGCAAACCCCTCGAAACCTTTCAGCGCATCGCTGGCCATCAATTGCTCCTTGCCGTTGAACTCAACCACGGGCACGTAAAAGCAGGCATGCTGGCTGATCTGGTCGACAGGGATTTTTTGCTGGCCCACAAAGGGAAAGCCGCAGCCCATGCCCAACAGCTGCAAGCGAACCACCTTGAGTTTCTGGCCTACCACCGAGGCGTCACACATCTCCCAATCAATGTTGCGTTTTTCCAGTACATCGGCCACCGGCTTGTTACCCATTCGGATAAAACTCTCGGCCTCCATCGCGAAGTTGATCGGGTTGTCCGGGTCAGCGCAAACGCTGGCCACACGCGTCACCTCGAACTCGCCGCTGCCTTCAAGTTGCGCCGGAAACTTGCTTTTCTGGCCTTCAAACCCGGGGTACGTCGTTGGGAACGGCTTGCTGGGCATGAGCTCTTTGACCGTCATACCCTTGGGCATTTCAGGGGTGGCAGCCATGACCACAGAGGGCAAAACGGCAGAGAGGAGGGCGAGGAGTGCGTTGCGTTTCAGGGCTTTGTTCAACATCTATTCCACCTTGGAAAGTCAGAAGTTACATCCTGTTGCGTAATCTGAGTCGTCCCGGCCTTGAAGGCAACCCCCACCCAAGCGTCTCTCAGGTTGTTTGCCTGACCTCAGCCCTCTCTGGCTCAGGCACTCTGCGCAGCCGCGACGCGTAAGGCAGCAGGAACGCTACCGTGAGTGCCGCGAGGGAGAGGTTGCCGAGCCAGGCCACGGCACCCATGGGCCCATCCCAGGCTTGAATACAACAGGCCAAGCTGGCCAACAGGGCAATCCAGCCGGTGCAGCGTATTCACACCCGCAAGTGCTCACGCGGGTTGAAACGATGCGGCAGCTCCATGACCAGACGCGCTTTGTCGTCGCTGAAAGGCACATAGAACGTTGGCCAGCCGTTTGGCCGTCCTACGGTCCAGTGAAGTGGACGGACAAAGTCGAGCTTACGACGCTCATGTTCATCCAGAGGCTGCGAAGACAATGATTGCTGGTGCTCATCGACGACGGCGGCCCACACCCGTTCCTGTTTGCGCAAGCTGAGCAGGAACTCGTCAACGCCTTGCGTGCCGCGTTCCCGCCACGCCGTTTCGGCCTGTCGTGCGTAAGCGATATGGCTCTGCTTGGCCGGTTCGGAGAGGAGGGCGGTGGCATCCTTGAGACGCTTGCTCAGGTCGGCCTGCAAACTGATCACCAGCATGCACAAAAGCGCGAGCACGCCGACCAGTTGCCACAGCAGCGAGTGCCGGTTCGGCAGCCTCATTACTGCAACGGCGCCAGCACATACCCCATGCCGCGTATGGTCTCGACGCGCCCGGCGCTGTAACCGATGGCCTGCAATTTGCGACGAACCCGACTGACATGCATGTCCAGGCTGCGGTCATGTTGTGAGTGCGCCCGATGCATGACCTGTTGGTACAGAAAGGCTTTGCTCAACACCTCGCAGGGATGCTGAATGAGGATTTCCAGTACCCGGAATTCGGTGTTGGTCAGATCGGCCCAGCGGCCGTTGCGGCAAACATCCATGGCCTGCTGATCAAGTTCCAGTTGCGAATCGCTGCGCACTTTTACCTGGGCCTCGTGCTCGTAGGCCACGCGCCTCAGAATGGCATCGATGCGTACATCCATCTCCTGCATGCTGAATGGCTTGGGCAAGTAATCGTCCGCGCCCTGGCTGAAACCGGTTATCCGGTCCTGCTCGGCACCCAGCGCCGACATCAGGATGACCGGGACACGCTGGCACTGGCGCACTTGGGCGAGCACCTCCAGGCCACTGCTGCCGGGTAACATGATGTCCATCAGGATCAAATCGAAACCCTCGGAGCGCACCAGATGCAGAATTTCGTCTGCGTCGTGACGCAACGTGACCGAAAAGCCCCGCTGGCCCAGATGGCTATCCAGGTCGGCGGCAAGCACCGGATCATCCTCAATAGCCAGAATACGGATGGGCATATGGGAAGCAGAGGCGAATTGCATGGAGGGGCAGACCTGTGAATGAGAATTATTATGCATAATTCATTCTGACAAAAAATGTTGCACATTCCTAACCAAAGCAAGATTTTCGTCATGCAGATTTACGAGCTTTAAGCTTTCGGTCGCTCTGAAGGCGTCAGTACGTATGGACATGCCCGGGCGCTCCAGCATTGAATGCAACGCCGGCAAGCAGGGCAAAGACAGGAAGACAGCAGGGCAGTTCAAGCCAGGTTAGCTCAAACAGGATGATCCTCTTCAACGTATGGGAGCGGCGCTTATTATCGATGCAGGCGGATTTTCTGCCTGGTCAGGTCGCAGCGAAAAGTGCCGCTATCACCGCGAACCGCATACAGGGTTGCTCTGTAAAACGACGATAGCCGTGAACAGTGCAAGTCGCGTAGTTTCCGGTACGCCCACGCCCAGCCGCGTTTGGATACCTTGGCCCTGTCCATGTTTTTACGCCTCCATGATTGGATCCAAAACAATAGCAAATAGCCATTAGCGGGTGATATAAGGACTTGAGTAAAAGTGTGTAAATTTTTCAGGCATCCGTCGGCAAGTCTCATGCGGCTCAAGCCAGCCGGGGCCCCTGTATGTACTTGCGTGTAGCCAGTGGAGCAGGCGCGGAACAGGCTTTTCAGTTATTGAGTCCAACCTGAGCTCCGGGTTATCCCGGGTCTGATCAACAGTTTTCTGCCTGAGCCCCTATTGTGGCCGGAGTAGCCATATCGATGATTTTGGTGGTTGAAGGCATCAGCGCCAGCGGTAAAACCACGTGGTGCACCCGGCATGGAGGGCCGCATGTGATTGCTGAGCACGGCCGTCTTGACGGTGTGCCGGAGCGTGCCAGTGATCCCGTCGCAGCCGCAGTTTTCTGGGCCGAGCGTAACGTCGATCGATGGCAGGCCGCGCTGGCTATGGAAGCCAGGGCTCCATGGGCGGTGTGCGACAGCGACCCGCTCAAGCTTCACTATCTGTGGTGCCTCTGGCAGATCGGTGAAGCCAGCACAAACGACTGGCTAACAGAACTGGACGCCACCCGTGACACTGTCGCACAGGGGCGTATCGGCTTTGCAGACGCTTACATTGTCGGGCGCATAGACCCGCAACTGGCACGGCAGCGAGCCCGTGCAGACTCCACTCGGCGCAGAAGCAATTTCGAGCTGCATGTACGGCTGCAGCAGGCGTTACTGACCTGGTACGCAGCGATCGAGCACGTGCTGCCCGGCAGTGTGCACGTGGGCTTTCCTGCAAAAATGCCCGTTGCGCAACCACGTAATGACAGGTACCCGTTGGCGGCCTTTGACCGGATGATCGCATTGCTGCCCGGTAAGTAATCAGAGCTAACGCAGCAATGCCCACCACGCCCGCAATGCTGCTCAAGTATGGGAGCGGGCTTGCTCGCGATGTTCTTTATGGCGCCGCATTTACTCAGCTAATACGCGTCATCGTTGACGACCATCGCGAGCAAGCCCGCTCCCACAAAGGCAGAAATCGTTTAAATGAACAACAATGCCCACCACGCCCGGTCACTTACTCGCGTGCATCAAACGCCGCAGCGTATTTCACTACCCCGACAGGCAGCTCGCCAGTAAAGGACAGGGCCTGGAAGTATTCAGGGGGAACGTCGGGCAACTCAAGGCCGGGGTGGGCTTTAAACCCGAAGCGGCCGTAATAGGCAGGGTCGCCCAGCACGACGCAACCCGCTGCGCCCTGTTGCCGCAGCTGTTGCAGTGCGGCCCTCATCAATGCCGAACCGATGCCCTTGCCCTGACGGTCAGGCCTTACACTGATCGGCCCCAGGCCATACCATCCGGTTACCCCGGACGAAATGCTGACAGGGGAAATGGCGACATGGCCGAGGATTTCGTCATGTTCTGCCGCCACCAGGGAGATGCTCAGTTGCCCGGTGCGCCGCAGTGCATTGACGATGAAATGCTCGGTGTGGCTTGAATACTCTTCGTTCCTGAACGCTGCCTCGGTCAGGCGACTGATGGCTTCGATGTCTTGCGGCTGTTCGTTGCGAATGGTCATGTGCATGTTCAACGTTTCGCTGCCCATAAATACCTCGGGTGGAGTCGGCAAGTAGCTGCCAGCGCATTGTGCATGCGTTCGTTGGCCCGTGCTGAGTGTGAGCAGCTTCGCTGCCCTCGGTAGGTTTTTATCAGCGGTATGGCTTCAGGTGCTCAGGGGACGTGGACGAGTCGGCGGGGCTGGTGTACCAGCCGATGGCAAAGACCATGCCGACACCGCCCGCGTCTGCGCCGCAGGCAGGTTGATTGCAGCAGCTACCGGCCGGGGTTTGTATGAACTTACGGCGAGTGGCGAAAGCGCCCTGGGCGAGCTTGGCCTTGATCTACAAACGGCAAGGGCACAACGCCGACGCTTTGCGTGCTCATGCATGGACTGGAGCATGCGCCGGCCACATCTTGCCGGTGCTCTTGGCGGCGCTTTTCTGCAGATGGCCCTGAGCCGCAAATGGGTAGTCCAGGACCTCGACAGCCGGGCGCTTGCAGTGACGCCCAAGGGGCGTAAAGCACTGGCTGGCCAATTCGGTTTACTGTCTGAAAACCACGATGATGCGCTATCAGCCGCACAGGGCAGGGCTGTTAACGCCATTCATGGGGTGTTCTGACTTTTGTCCGTGGGAGCTTGACTGCGTCCCGGTTTTTTCCTGTCGAGGCTGCGTGGCCTGACAGCGGCCAGTTTTTTCTGAAAGGCAGGGCATTCAATATGACGGGGAGCGGGGCAGGCTGCTGCTCGCCTGAGCTCGTCGCGAATTGTACTCAAGCGCTGGATGGTGCGATCAAGTTCGTCAGCCTTTTCTGCCAGGCGCTGGTGATCAATTTCAGGCTGACCGTCCGCCTTCAGCATGGCGGCGATATCGTCCAGTGAAAACCCCGAACACTGCCCCAGTGCGATCAACGACAGGCACTGAAGTACATCCGCACTGAACACACGGCTCAGGCCCCGACGGCCTGTCGAGCGGATCAGCCCTTTTTCTTCGTAGTAGCGCAGGGTTGAGGGCGGCAGGCCGCAGCGCCGTGCCACTTCACCGATCTCCATTTCTTTCATGCTTGACCTCAAGTCGACTTGAACTTGCAGACTGCTCTGACCAGGCCGACAAAACAGGCTTAATGCAGAGGGTACAACATGCAAACAAGTGAGATGGTACTGCGTATTCTGTTGGTTGGCGTGGGGGCCACCTTGATCATGGACGCAGGCGCTTTAATTCGTGCACGGGTCTTTGGTATCCCGTCCCTTGACTATGGGCTCGTCGGTCGTTGGCTGGGCCTCATGCGCCAGGGGCAGTTTCAGCATACCTCGATTGTGGCTGCGCCGCGTGTCAGGCATGAGCGTCTGATCGGCTGGGTTTTTCATTACCTGACGGGCATTGTCTTCGCGTTGCTGCTGGTTGTACTCACGGGTGTGGAGTGGTTGTTCCATCCCACGCTGATGCCTGCATTGGCCGCTGGCTTGATCAGTATGGCGGCACCGTTTTTTATCTTGCAGCCCGCCTTCGGCTTCGGCATCGCTGCATCGAAGACGGCGGCTCCCTACGTGGCAAGGCGCCGAACCCTGATCACCCATCTGACGTTTGGCCTGGGGCTCTATGTCGCCGGGTGGCTGGTACTGCTGCTCTATCCGACGCCGCATGCCTGAGGCGTTGCCCCGACCCGGCAGCGATGCGCCCATGAGGTACACAGCCACCTGAGCTGCCCAATACTGGCGCATCCGCTTTGCACCAAAAACAGACCTGCCCGACCTAAGTAGAAGCATTTGGCCGTGTCTGTTTGACGATCTTTTCTCTGGTTGCGGTTTTTTCTCCCTTCGTTAATTCATGGCATAGCGCTTGCTCTGGGACATCACCGGGCGCAGACATTTCTGTGGTCGGGCGATGCCGCATGCCGGGTTGTTCGTCAGTCATTGCCTGCGTATTTCCCTTCGATGCAAAGGACTGGTCATGCAAGAGAAAGCAATGGTTGTGAGCCGACGCAAAGTACTCAACTGGATCGGCGTGACAGCAGGCGCCGCTGCGATGTATCAGGCGATGAGCTCATTGGGCTTTGCCGCAGAATCAAATTACCAGCGTGACTTCGCCTTGAGCGGCGCACCGAAAGGCACCCGCGTACTGATCCTCGGGGCCGGGCTGGCCGGCATGACCGCCGCCTACGAACTGCGCAAGGCCGGCTACCAGGTCAAGGTGCTGGAGTTCAATGCCAAACCCGGTGGGCGTTGCTGGACGTTGCGTGGCGGTGACCGCTTCACCGAGCTGGGCGGCGCTACCCAGCATTGCGAATTCGACAAGGGCCTGTACCTCAACCCCGGCCCTTGGCGCATCCCGTACCACCACCATGCGGTGCTCGACTACTGCCACAAATTCGGCGTCGCACTGGAGCCCTTTATTCAGGTCAACTACAACGCAATGGTGCATTCCACCAAGGCGTTTAATGGCAAGCCGCAGCGTTATCGTGAAGTGCAGGCGGACTTTCAGGGGCATGTGGCCGAGTTGTTGAGCAAGGCCGTCAATCAGCACGGCCTGGATCAGGCACTGACCCGGGAAGACCGCGAACGCCTGCTGGAAGTGATGCGCAAATGGGGGGCGCTCGATAGCAGCAACGCCTACAAGAAATCCCTCGAAACCAGCATGCGCCGTGGCTTTGCCGTGGACGATGGTGGTGGCCTGATGCCCGAGGCGGTGGCGTCCGAGCCGATCGACTGCAAGGCGGTGCTGGATTCGAATCTGTGGCAAAGCATCGCCAGCGGCCAGGAATATGAATTCCAGAGCAGCATTTTCCAGCCCGTAGGCGGTATGGACATGATTGCCCAGGCCTTCCAGAAGCAGGTCAATGACCTGATCCATTACAACGCCAAGGTCACGCGCATCCAGCAAAACGACAAAGGCGTGACCGTGACCTATCAAAACAGCGACGGTAGCGGCGGGGCACAACAGGAGCAGGCCGACTGGTGCGTGTGCACATTGCCGCTGTCGATCCTCGGGCAACTGCCGGTTGATGTCAGTGCACCGATGATGAGCGCGATCCGCGCCGTGCCTTACGAGTCTTCGATCAAGGTCGGACTGCAATTCAAGCGCCGTTTTTGGGAGCAGGATGAGCATATCTACGGCGGCATCAGTTACACCGATACGCCGATCAGCAAAATCAGCTACCCGAGCACCGACTATGGCAAGCAGGGCAAGGGCGTATTGCTCGGTGCCTATATCTGGGGGCCGAACGCTTATGAGTTCACTGCCATGAGCCCGCAAATGCGCGTGCAGAAAGCCGTTGAGTACGGTGCCCAGGTCCACCCCCAATACCCGGCAGAGTTCGAAAACGGCATTGCCGTCGGCTGGCACCGCGTGCCCTGGACCAACGGTTGCTATGGCCTGTGGACCCCTGAAACCCGCCAGCAGCATTACAAGAATCTGTGCCAGATTGACGGTCGCATCGTCCTTGCCGGTGAGCATGCTTCCTATATCCCGGCCTGGATGGAGGGCGCGATCCTGTCCTCCCAGGATGCGATCAAGCGTCTGCATACCCATATTATTGCCAGCGCGAAAGCGGCCTGAGCCAGGAGTTAGCCATGAGAATGACTTTAACCACCGCTACCCTGGCAGGCCTGCTGGTCAGTGCCACTGCGCTTGCTGAAGATGCACCCATGCTGTCCACCTCCGGCAAGTTCGATCAGGCCAGCGGCGAAGCTCTGTTCAATCAGGTCTGCCAGGGCTGCCATATGGCTGAAGGCCAGGGCTCCCACGGGGCGGGCGCCTACCCGGCGCTGGCTGCCAACCAGAAACTGGGGGCCAAGGTGTACCCGGTGTATATGGTGACATCAGGGCAGGGCGGTATGCCGGGTTTCAAGAAGTACATGGATGACCAGCAGATAGCCTCGGTGGTCAACTATGTACGGACTCATTTTGGCAATCACTATGCTGACTCCGTGACAGTGGAGGATGTTCAGGCGGTCACCCGACGCTGACAAGCAACCATGGACTGCGCGCTTTTTTCATGACCCTCAAGGAATACAAAAATGTCTAAAAAATTGATCCCCGCTTTTGTGTTGACCTCGGTGCTGGCCGGCCTGATGACTACCCAGGTCAACGCCGCAGAAGTGATCCGTCACAAGCTGCCCAACTCGGACTTCCCGATCTCTCTGGCCGTGGAAATTCCACCGGGTGTCACCGTGGTCAACCTCAGTGGCGTGGTGCCGCCTATTGCCGACAGCAAGGCCGATCCCAAGACCCTGGCGGCCTATGGCGACACCGAAGTGCAGACGGTCAACGTGCTGAAAAATATCGAGGCTACCCTCAAAAGCCTGGGCCTGAGCATGGGCGATGTGATCAAGATGCAGGTGTATCTGGTGGGCACGCCGGAAACCGGCAAAATGGATTTCGCCGGATTTATGAAGGGCTATACCCAGTTCTTCGGTACCAAGGCCCAGCCCAAGCTGCCAACCCGCTCGGCGTTCCAGGTAGCCGGCCTGGCCAACCCCAACTACCTGGTAGAGATCGAGGTGACGGCCGCCCGGCCTTAACTCCGGGCCAAGGGGCAGGCGCGAGCGCGCCTGCCTGTCAGGCTAGAAGCTGACTTCTCCAGTCAGGCGCAGCGTCCTTCCTTCTCCCCAACTCACACGCCGGGTGTTGCCGCCCGAAGCCACAAAGTAGCTGCGATCGGTCAGGTTGCTGGCGTTGAGCTGCAGTGAGGTTTCCTTGCCCAGCAGATGGCTGGTCTTCCAGGATGCAAAAGCATCCACCGTGGTGTAGTCCGGCAGCTCGAAAGAGTTGCTGATATCCCCTGCGCGCTTGCCCACATAACGGGCCCCGGAGCCCAGGCGCAAGCGCCCGGCGAAAATATCGGCCGGAACTTCATAGGTCAGGTAAGCCCCGCCCACATGACGGGCCACGTTGAACAGGCGGTTGCCCTCGGTTTGCCGGGTGTCCTTTTTGATCCGTGCATCGGTGTAGGCGTAGTTGGCGATGACGCTCCACTGCGCGTTCAGGCGTCCGCTCATGCTCCATTCCAGACCGTTTGACTGCACTTCACCGGCAATGCGCTGGATCATATTGCCGAACGCGTCGAGCTCGCCGGTGTTCTGTTGTACGTTCTTTTTCAGGATGTCGTACACCGCCAGCTGGCTGGTCCAGTCGCCGTTGTCATACTTCATGCCGACTTCGTACTGGCGGCCGGTTTCAGACTTGTAGGTGCCTTCGAACGTGGTGCCGGTTTCCATCTCATTGGGTGCGAATGACTGGCTGTAGTTGCCATACACCGAGAGGTCGTCACGCATCTGATACACCAGCCCCAGGAAGGGCAAAAGCCTGGATTCGCCCTCATCGGTGGTTTGCTTGAAGTCCAGGCCCGCGCCGGAGTCGATCGAGTAATGCTGATAGCGCAGGCCCGGGGCCAGAATCCATTTTTCGCCCAGGTGGATAGTGTCTTTGACGTACAGTGACTGGCCCTTGATATGGCTTTTGCCGTTGGTGTTGGACGGGTTCACCTTACCCACCGGCGGCAGCAGGCCATACTGCGGGTCGGCCGGGTAGAAACCGCCGACATTGCTGCTTTGCAGGAAGTCGCCGTTGGCTTCGCGGCGGGTTTCATAGTCGACACCCGTGACCAGGTCGTGATCGATACCGAGCCAGGTCTTGTTACCAATCCAGTCCAGCGACAGGTAAGCGTTCTCCCGGTTGGCGCCCACGTTACGACGAAACCGCCGGGTCAGCTCGCCTGTTGCCGGGCGATATTCACTGGGGTCGGCCTGGTAGTCGTTGTAATGGTCATACACCCAGCCCGTGGTCAGGCGCACCCTTGAAGTGGGGTCGAGGCGGTACTCGGTGGTGGTGTTGAGCGACTGACGCTGGCCTTGGGCGCGGGTCCATTTTTCGTCCAGGCGTTTGTCGCGGCTGCCCACATGATGGCCGTTGTAGAACAGCGCGCCACGGTCCAGGGTATTGCTGTAGTCGTTGTATTCATAAGCGGCGAGAAACGACAGATCGTCAGACTCGTAGGACAGCGAAGGGGCGACCAGTTTCGACTTGTTCTGACCAAAGTTGCGCCAGTAATCCTCGTCGCGGTTTTGCCCGATCAATCGAAAGGCGAACCCGCTGTCACCCAGCGGCCCGGTGACATCGAACCAGCCATCGCCACCGCCCTGATCGCTCAGGGTGCCGCCCAGTGTGCTGTTCCATTGGTACTGCGGTTTTTTCGTGATCACGTTGATCACTCCGCCGGGTTCCTGCATGCCGTAGAGCAGTGAAGCAGGGCCCTTGAGCATCTCCACGCGCTCGGTGGTGACAGGTTGAAAGTTGCGGCCGATGGGCATGCGTACACCATCGCGCAATACGCCGCCATCATCGGAATTACCGAAACCGCGCTTGATAAAACTGTCCTGGGTGCCGCCGAAGTTATTGCTGACCACCACCCCGGGCATGAACTTGATCACGTCTTCGAGGGTTTGCGGTGCTTGATCCTTGAGTTGCTGGCGGGTCACTGTATCGACCACTTGCGACTGCTGCAGAAAGGGCGTTTCAGTCTTGTCAGCCGTCGAGCTGTAGCCCGCACGGTAGTCCGTATCGTCTTCGGCAGATTGCACGCCGTCGACCTGAATACTGGGCAGTTGCATGGGCGCGTTTTCACCCGCAAGCACCGTGCAACTGATCACCAGGCCGGTACATACACCCAGTGGCACAAAGCCTGCCCGTTTGAATCCATGCTTCCTTTGCAACATCCGTAACACTCCACACCAATGACGGCAGATAACTGAACGCGCTGCCGAGAACCGGGCAATAAACGGTGCGAAGTTGTTGATGCTTCGCTGTTCAGTGCGTTGGTTGAAACGTCTATGACGCGCGTTTCAGACTCGGCAGCGGGGCTGAATCGTATCAGCAGCAGGAATGTTTATCATTTACTTTGGTGTTGCAGGCAGCGCACTACCACCAGTACTTGGGGTAACTGCCGCGGTGGCGTGTGTTATTCAGGCACCAGGCAACCACCACGATCACGATGGAGCCCGCCAGCACCGGGGTCAGCAGAAAAGACAGCGGCGCGCCGGTCATCAACACCACAATCGGGTTGGCCCCTGCCGGGGCATGCAGGGTACGGGACTGTTGCATGGCAACCAGAGCCAGCCCGACGGCCAACGCGCAGGCCCACCACGAATTGCCCAGGGTATGCAAAATAATCAGTCCGACCAGGGTGGATATGACATGCCCGCCGATGATGCTGCGTGGTTGAGCCAGCGGCGAGTCGGGGACGCCAAAGGCCAATACGCAACTGGCCCCCATTGAAGCCATAAGCCATGGAGTGCCTGACAGGTTGCTCAGCCAGCCAGTAGCACCAATGGCGATGACTGCACCCATAAACGATGTCAGCGTAAAACGCAGGGAGGGTGCGGCTGGCGCACCGGATGTGAGCAGGCGACGTGCAGACATGGGAGTACTCGCGACGGGGGATGTGACAAAAGAATACCGATCGGTATACCTGCAAGTCAACCGATCGGTATACACTGTGTTGCATTCCACAGGAGGCCAGTACCCATGAGTACGTCTGATGCAATCACCCGCGCCGCCCTGCGCCTGTTCTATCGACAGGGTTTTCACGCCACCGGGGTGGAGCAGTTGAGCCAGGAGGCAGGCGTTACCAAGAAGACGCTATACCGGCATTTTTCCAGCAAGGACCATCTGGTCGAGGCAGCTCTGGAACTCCGCCACAACGAGTTCATGGCGAAAGTGCGAGCGGCAGTGGATGCGGTTGCGGTCTCACAGCGCCCGGCTGGCTACCTTGACTTCATAGCATCCTGGGTTCAGGAAGCGGATTTTTACGGCTGTGCCTTTATCAATGCATCCGCTGAATATGCCAGTCTGTCAGAGCAGCCGCACAGGCTGGCGCACCAGCACAAGCAGGCCCTTCAGGCCTATCT
>NZ_JASJWL010000059.1:0-28091 GCF_035019225.1 Pseudomonas sp. CCC4.1
TGGTAATACCGCGCTCTTTCTCCTGGTCGTTGGAGTCCATTACGCGTTCGTCGTTAAGCTCGTTGCGCTCCAGGGTGCCGGATTGACGCAAGAGTTTGTCTACCAGGGTGGTTTTACCGTGGTCAACGTGAGCAATGATGGCGATGTTACGTAGATTTTCGATCACTTGTGTATCTCGATCAGAGGATTCGGTGTGCTGACTGAGTCCAGGCAGCGATTAACAGTAGAGTCCGTGCAAGCCGTTACAGCTTGACGGCGGCGTCGGGGGGCCGGTGACGCAGGCCACAGGCATACAGCCCCGGGCTCTTAGCTCGGTCGATAAACGCGCACATTGGCATGTCCCTCACTGAGCAAATGGTGAGCATGCAGGCGACTCATCACGCCTTTGTCGCAATACAACAGGTACTGACGGGTGTCATCCAGTTCCTTGAAGCGGCTGTTCAAAGCATAGAACGGCAACGCTTGTACTTCGATGCCAGCCAGTTCCAGCGGTTGATCTTCCTGAGCATCCGGGTGACGGATGTCGATTACGATCTGGCCCGCCAGCACTTCGCTGACTTCTTCGACTTGCAAGTCCTGGCCCAATTCATCGATTACCCGATCAATCGGCACCAGTTTGGCCCGCTCGAGCGCACGCTCAAGCACGGCCATATCAAACTGTTGTTCTTCATACTCCACGCGGTTGCGCTTGGCGTGGGTCTTGGGGTTGACCGAAATCACCCCGCAATATTCAGGCATATGCTTGGCGAAGTCGGCCGTACCGATTTCTTCTGCCAGATCGATGATGTCCTGCTTGTGGCTGGCGATCAGCGGGCGCAACACCAGCTTGTCTGTAGCCGAATCAATCAGCGACAAGTTGGGCAGCGTCTGGCTCGACACCTGGGAAATCGCTTCACCGGTCACCAGCACTTCGATATCGAGGCGTTCGGCAATACGCGTTGCAGCGCGCAACATCATACGCTTCAAAATGACGCCCATATGACTGTTATCGACTTTGCCGAGAATTTCGCCCAAAACTTCTTCGAACGGAACGCTCACAAACAGCACGCGCTGGGAGCTGCCGTACTTCTTCCATATATAGTGCGCGACTTCCATCACGCCCAGTTCATGGGCACGTCCGCCCAGGTTGAAGAAGCAGAAATGGCTCATGAGGCCGCGACGCATGATCTGGTAGGCCGCCACGGTAGAATCGAAACCACCGGACATCAGCACCAGGGTCTGCTCGAGCGAACCCAACGGGTAGCCACCAATACTGTCGTGCTGGTTGTGAATCACAAACAACCGTTGGTCGCGAATTTCAATTCGAACTTCGATTTCTGGCTTTTTCAGCTCGATTCCGGCCGCACCGCACTCACGACGCAGCTTGCTGCCGACGTATTTCTCGACTTCCATCGAGGTAAACGGGTGCTTGCCGGCGCGCTTGCAACGCACCGAAAAGATCTTGCCCGCCAGCGCATCGCCGAAGTGCAATTTGCACTTTTCAACGATGTCGTCGAAGTCGCCCAACGGGTACTCGTCAACCTGCAGAAAATGCGCGATGCCCGGCATGCAGCTCAGGCGTTCGGTCATTTCTTTCAAGGCTTTAGGGTCACTTACGCGCGTTTGCAGCTCGATGTTGTCCCACACGCCCGTCACCACCACAGCCGGGTCCAGATCGCGGAGCACAGTACGGATGTTTTTGGCCAATTGACGGACGAAACGCATCCGAACCGGACGGCTCTTGATAGTGATTTCGGGGAAGACTTTAACGATTAGTTTCATGAAAACAGCGCGCGAGCAGCCTGCCAAAAAAGGGGGGCGCGGATTATAGCGGAAATTGCTCAAGGTTTAACCAGTTATCGTACAAACGGTTTTCATCGCACCAAAATAGAACATAAACGCCAGATTTCGCTTCATTTGGGTGCGATAAACGCGGCTAATCGGTAGTCTGCCCCGCTTACCTGCTTGAGATTGGCGCATTACGCCCAAGTCGGGGCACTGGCATGCAATTTGCTCCCTTGTGAGGCAGGTTGCCTTGGCAGAGTATTCGCGCCGGCATCAACCACTTATTAAGGGCATTCCACTACCAGCCCTAAGCCACCCCGGAGGACACTATGTCGAAGTCGGTTCAACTCATCAAAGATCATGACGTCAAGTGGATTGATCTGCGCTTCACTGATACCAAAGGCACTCAGCACCACGTGACCATGCCGGCCCGTGATGCGCTGGATGAAAACTTCTTCACCGACGGCAAAATGTTCGACGGCTCCTCCATTGCTGGCTGGAAAGGCATCGAAGCGTCCGACATGATCCTGCTGCCAGACGACAGCACGGCTGTTCTGGACCCGTTCACCGAACAGCCTACGCTGATCCTGGTGTGCGACATCATCGAACCGTCGACCATGCAAGGCTATGACCGCGACCCACGCGCCATCGCTACCCGTGCCGAGGAATACCTGAAGTCCACCGGTATCGGCGACACCGTTTTCGTTGGCCCGGAGCCAGAGTTCTTCATCTTTGACCAGGTGAAGTTCAAGTCCGACATTTCCGGCTCCATGTTCAAGATCTACTCCGAACAGGGTTCGTGGATGTCCGACCAGGACGTGGAAGGCGGCAACAAAGGCCACCGTCCTGGCGTCAAAGGCGGTTATTTCCCGGTTCCGCCGTTCGACCATGACCACGAAATCCGTACCTCCATGTGCAACGCCATGGAAGAGATGGGCCTGGTTATCGAAGTTCACCACCACGAAGTGGCAACTGCTGGCCAGAACGAAATCGGCGTGCAGTTCAACACCCTGGTGAAAAAGGCTGACGAAGTTCAGACCCTGAAATACTGCGTACACAACGTGGCAGATGCCTACGGCCGTACCGCTACCTTCATGCCAAAGCCTCTGTACGGCGACAACGGCTCGGGTATGCACGTTCACATGTCCATCTCCAAAGATGGCAAGAACACCTTCGCAGGCGAAGGCTATGCCGGCCTGTCCGACACTGCCCTGTTCTTCATCGGCGGTATCATCAAGCACGGTAAGGCCCTGAACGGCTTCACCAACCCGGCTACCAACTCCTACAAGCGTCTGGTACCAGGCTTCGAAGCACCGGTAATGCTGGCCTACTCGGCTCGCAACCGTTCGGCTTCGATCCGTATTCCTTACGTGTCCAGCCCTAAAGCTCGCCGTATCGAAGCACGCTTCCCGGATCCGGCAGCCAACCCGTACCTGTGCTTCGCGGCACTGATGATGGCTGGTCTGGACGGTATCCAGAACAAGATCCACCCTGGCGACGCAGCGGACAAAAACCTGTATGACCTGCCGCCTGAAGAAGCCAAAGAGATCCCGCAAGTGTGCGGCAGCCTGAAAGAGGCCCTGGAGGAACTGGACAAAGGTCGCGCGTTCCTGACCAAAGGCGGCGTTTTCAGCGACGACTTCATCGACGCGTACATCGCCCTGAAAAGCGAAGAAGAAATCCAGGTTCGTACCTTCGTACACCCACTGGAATACGAGCTGTACTACAGCTGCTAATCCGGTGACGCCTGCGCAAGCGGCGTGATTTGAAAAAGCCTCCTTCGGGAGGCTTTTTTGTGGGCGCCGTCTTACACAAGCATCGGATCAGAGCTTCTGGATTCGTGCCTGCACCTGACAGCCACCCTGCTGAGTGACCGGTAGTTTGTCGCCACTCAACCAATGGAGACTGACATGCACCCCTTACTCGCCCTCAAAACCCTGCTGCTGGCATGCGCCTGCCTGCTCATGCTGGGCTGCAACAGTTCACTCACTGCGGTAACGGTCGAACAACTGCTCAAGACAGGCCAATCCTGGACAGGCACCCCTTACACCTGGCCGGACGGCAAGCCGGAATTCACCGTGGTCAAAATCACGCTCCCGGCCAACACCGCACTGAAATGGCACACGCACCCCATGCCCAATATCGCCTACGTGGTCGCTGGCGAACTGCTGGTCGAAACCGAAGACGGCATGCACAAAACCACGCTCAAACCTGGCCAGGTACTGCCCGAGATGGTCAATACTTCCCATCGAGGCACCAGCGGCAAGGCCCCGGTAGAACTGATCGTGTTCTATGCAGGCACGCCCGGCATGCCGCTGTCCCATTAACCACGCAAGGCCCGTAGCAGGTACCGGAAGCTGCGTTCGAAACGCAAAACGGTGGTCACCTCAGAGTGGGCGCTGCCTGTGTCGCATCGCACACTCGGGGCTTGTGACCGGTGTGCGCTCGATCGCGGTACACAACCTCTGGCTGCACCCATAGCAAATATCCCGCGCACATTTTCAGGCAACTGAATCCATTCATCTAAATTGCACTATATTGGTGCGACTATAGTTTGATAGTGCACTTACCAGCCCAATTTGGTTCATAAACATTCGCATGCCGGGCTGCGGCGATATGCGCCCAGCTTGTAAACGCCTATTTCAGGGGAGCGACGCTTCTTTTCGGAGCCTTGGTTTGGTTTTTGCATTTTCCTTGCACCAGCGCTTCACCGCGCACGCAATCCGGGATCGGCCCATGACCATCAGTGACGCCCTGCACCGACTGTTACTCGACAACCTGACCACTGCCACGCTTTTACTCAATGCTGATTTGCGCCTTGAGTACATGAACCCGGCGGCAGAGATGCTGTTGGCGATCAGCGGTCAACGCAGTCACGGCCAGTTCATCAGCGAGCTCTTTACGGAGTCCACCGAGGCTCTGCACTCGCTGCGCCAGGCAGTTGAGCAAGCGCACCCGTTTACCAAACGCGAAGCCATGCTGACCTCGCTGACGGGCCAGAACCTGACGGTGGACTATGCCGTAACGCCCATCTTGAGCAATGGCGGCACCATGCTGTTGCTTGAGGTACACCCCCGCGACCGTCTGCTGCGCATCACCAAAGAAGAAGCCCAGCTGTCCAAGCAAGAAACCAGCAAGATGCTGGTGCGCGGCCTGGCCCACGAGATAAAGAACCCTCTGGGAGGCATTCGCGGTGCGGCCCAGCTGTTGGCCCGGCAATTGCCCGACGAAAACCTGCGCGACTACACCAACGTCATCATCGAAGAAGCAGATCGCCTGCGTAATCTGGTCGACCGGATGCTGGGTTCCAACAAACTGCCGTCGCTGGCCATGACCAACGTCCACGAAGTACTGGAGCGCGTGTGCAACCTGGTCGAGGCCGAGACCCAGGGCAGCATCACTTTGGTGCGTGACTATGACCCCAGCCTGCCTGACCTGCTGATCGACCGTGAACAGATGATCCAGGCAGTACTCAATATCGTGCGCAACGCCATGCAGGCCATCGGCAGCCAGAATGAGCTGCGCCTGGGCCGCATCAGCCTGCGCACCCGCGCCATGCGCCAGTTCACCATTGGCCACATACGCCACCGGCTGGTGACAAAAATCGAAATTATCGACAACGGCCCGGGCATACCGTTCGAGCTGCAAGACACCCTGTTTTTCCCGATGGTCAGCGGCCGCCCGGACGGTACCGGGCTTGGCCTGGCCATCACGCAAAACATCATCAGTCAGCACCAGGGGTTGATCGAGTGTGAAAGCCACCCCGGCCACACACTCTTCTCGATCTTTCTACCACTGGAACAAGGAGCCGCATCGACATGAGCCGAAGTGAAACCGTGTGGATCGTCGACGACGACCGTTCAATCCGCTGGGTACTGGAAAAAGCCTTGCAACAGGAAGGCATGACCACACAAAGTTTCGACAGTGCCGATGGGGTCATGAGCCGACTGGCTCGCCAACAGCCTGACGTGATCATTTCCGATATCCGCATGCCCGGCTCCAGCGGTCTGGACCTGCTCGCCAAAATCCGCGAACAGCACCCGCGCCTGCCGGTCATCATCATGACCGCTCATTCCGATCTGGACAGCGCGGTAGCGTCCTATCAGGGCGGCGCATTCGAATACCTGCCCAAGCCGTTTGATGTCGATGACGCCGTGTCTCTGGTCAAGCGCGCCAACCAGCACGCCCAGGAACAGCAAGGCCTGGCCGTGGCGCCGACGCTGGCCCCGACGCCGGAAATCATCGGCGAAGCCCCGGCGATGCAAGAGGTGTTTCGTGCCATTGGCCGCCTGAGCCACTCCAACATCACGGTGCTGATCAACGGTGAATCAGGTACCGGCAAAGAGCTGGTGGCCCACGCCCTGCACCGCCACAGCCCGCGGGCCGCGTCGCCATTTATCGCATTGAACATGGCTGCGATCCCCAAGGACCTCATGGAATCCGAGCTATTCGGCCATGAAAAAGGCGCTTTCACTGGCGCTGCAAACCTGCGCCGGGGCCGTTTTGAGCAGGCCGATGGCGGCACCCTGTTCCTCGATGAGATCGGCGACATGCCGGCGGACACCCAAACCCGGTTGCTGCGGGTACTGGCCGATGGCGAGTTCTACCGGGTTGGCGGGCACACGCCGGTCAAGGTCGATGTTCGCATCATCGCAGCCACACACCAGAACCTTGAAACCCTGGTGCAGGCCGGCAAGTTTCGTGAAGACCTGTTCCACCGTCTGAACGTAATCCGCATCCATATTCCGCGCCTGTCAGACCGCCGCGAAGACATCCCGACCCTGGCCCGGCACTTTCTCAGCAGCGCCGCGCAAGAACTGTCCGTAGAGCCAAAACTGCTCAAGGCCGAGACCGAGCAGTACCTGAAAAACCTGCCCTGGCCAGGCAACGTGCGCCAGCTGGAGAACACCTGCCGCTGGATCACGGTGATGGCTTCGGGTCGCGAAGTGCATATCGGCGACCTGCCTCCCGAGTTGCTCAACCTGCAACAGGACGCCTCCCCTGTCACCAACTGGGAGCAGGCACTGCGCCAGTGGGCTGACCAGGCGCTGGGGCGTGGCCAGTCCAACCTGCTCGACAGTGCAGTGCCGACCTTTGAGCGGATCATGATCGAGACGGCGCTCAAGCACACCGCAGGCCGCCGTCGCGACGCTGCCGTGCTGTTGGGCTGGGGCCGCAATACCTTGACCCGCAAGATCAAGGAACTGGGCATGAAGATTGATGGCGACGAGGATGAGGGCGACGAGGCTTGAAGCCGTTCAAAAGCGCCCTCACCCAACCCTCTCCCGGAGGGAGAGGGAGCTGATGGGTGGTGTTTCATAAATCTGCTTTTGCCTTTAGTCCCCTTTCCCTGCGGAAGAGGGTTAGGGGCTCTTGATCTGACCGCACCACCCTCAAGCAACCCGCCCCAATATCGTGCACAGCTCTAGCCCAAGGGTTTGCGCCAAACCCGGGGAAAAAATCAGCCCCCAAACAAAAGCCCCGGATTCCGGGGCTTTTGCGTACTCAAGGGGCAATTTTTACAAAAAATCAAAAACTGGCACGCGCCCTGCAATACCTATTACACGCAACACCGCTTTAGGGGACCTTGATACAGGCAGGTCAAGACTCCCCACTTTTACACCGCAGCCTTGATGCCTTTTGCATCAACGCGCACAGCGCTTTTGGGGAACCCGGTACAGGCAGGCTGGAATTCCCTCTTTTATTACTCTCGCAGGTTCACCTGCAACCGCCAGCGTCCATCTTGCGACGCCCCGGCCCAGTCGCCCTTCAAGGCACGGGCCGCCACCAGGGTCAGCAGCAACCCGCCATCCGTATCACGCACCCGCCAGTTCACGCTCTTGCCGTTAAACGTCAACTGGCCGCTCTGCACCTTGCCCCTGGCATCAAACAGCAACCCCAGCGTGCCGTCGACCAGCTCACCATGCAGCTTGGGCTCGGCGCTGAACCACACCACCAGCCCCCCGGGCAGCACGTCCACCTGCTGCAGCTCCACAGGGGTTGGCGCGGTCAATCGACCGATCATCATCCCCACCATCACACCGACTATCGCCAAAGAACCTAAAACCCGTGGCCATAGTTTCGGTCGCGGGTCCTCTTCAAGCGTAGAATGCTGTCCATCTTTAAGTTCGGAGCCGTGCATGTTTCACGTCATCCTTTTTCAACCAGAAATTCCGCCGAATACCGGCAACATTATCAGGCTGTGCGCCAACAGCGGCTGCCACCTGCATTTGATCGAGCCTATCGGTTTTGAGCTGGACGACAAGCGCTTGCGCCGTGCCGGGCTCGATTACCACGAGTATGCGCCGCTCAAGCGTCATGCCGACCTGGCCAGTTGCCTGGAAAGCCTGGGCCATCCGCGCCTGTTCGCCTTTACCACCAAAGGCTCCAGGCCGTTTCACGACGTGCAGTTTGCCGAGGGCGATGCTTTTCTCTTCGGCCCTGAAAGCCGTGGCCTGCCGCCCGAAGTGCTCGACAGCCTGGACGGCGAGCACCGCCTGCGCCTGCCTATGCGCGAAGGCTGCCGCAGCCTGAATCTGTCTAACACCGTAGCGGTCGCCGTGTATGAGGCCTGGCGCCAGCTAGGCTTCAAGTAAACACACACCCTGTGGGAGCGGGCTTGCCCGCGATGAAAGCTACGCGATGTACCTGTTGCACCGCAGCGATTCAATCGCGAGCAAGCCCGCTCCCACACACAAAAAAAGCGCCCTCAGGCGCTTTTTTTTGGCAATCGGCTGTTTATTGAACAGTCGGGCTGCCTTCTTCCTGCATGCGCTGCAGTTCTTGCGCGTACAGGGCATCGAAGTTCACCGGAGCCAGCATCAACGCAGGGAACGAGCCACGTGTCACCAGGCTGTCCAGGGTTTCGCGGGCATACGGGAACAGGATGTTCGGGCAGAACGCGCCCAGGGTATGGTTCATCGACGCTGGATCAAGGTTTTTGATCAGGAAGATGCCGGCCTGTTGCACTTCAGCAATAAACGCCACTTCGTCACCGTTTTTCACGGTAACCGACAGGGTCAGAACCACTTCGTGGAAGTCGCCTTCCAGCGGCTTTTGACGGGTGTTCAGATCCAGGCCAACGCTCGGCTCCCACTGCTGACGGAAGATCGCCGGGCTTTTTGGCGCTTCGAACGACAGGTCACGCACGTAGATGCGCTGCAGGGAGAATTGTGGAGCGGTGTCTTCATCGCTAACAGCAGCGGTGTTCTGTTGGTCAGTCATCACAGATCCTTGTTGATCTTGGGGCTTATAGAGAATGAGAGTCAGACGTTCAGCAGCGCATCCAATTTACCTGCGCGCTCCAGAGCAAACAGGTCATCGCATCCGCCAACATGCTTGTCGCCAATCCAGATTTGCGGAACCGACGTGCGGCCTGCCTTCTGAGCCATCTCGGCACGTACCTGTGGCTTGCCGTCGACTTTGATCTCTTCGAAGGCAATACCCTTGTTCTCAAGCAGAGCCTTGGCACGCATGCAATAAGGGCAATAGTCGCTGGAGTAAACGATGACCTTGGACATAGTTACTTCACCACTGGCAGGTTGTCAGCGCGCCAGCTGGAAATGCCGCCAGACAGCTTGGCAGCATTGTAACCAGCCTTGAGCAGCTCACGGGCATGGCCGCCCGAGTGCTGGCCGGCAGCGTCGACCAGAATGATGGTCTTGCCCTTGTGCTTGTCCAGCTCGGCAATGCGCGCCATCAGTTTGTCTTGCGGGATATTAATAGCACCCACGATGTGGCCGGCGGCAAAATCCTTGGCCGGGCGAATATCAATCACCACACCTTCGTCGCGATTGACCAGGCCGGTCAGTTCGCCCGTGCTGATGCTGCGCCCGCCACGGCTCATCTCGTGGGCGATCAACAGCGCCAGCAGGATGACAAACGCGCCTACAAGCAGGTAGTGGGAAGTCGCAAATGCAATCAGGTGCTCAACCATCAGAAGGTTCCAGGGTCGTAAAATGTGGGCCAGTATACACAGCCACCTTGGTCGGCCAAACCCCGCCCGGCGGTGACGCCACATGAACTTCGCTTTAAACTGCGCGTCCTCTGTATACCTTCTTATAAACCAGCCACGAGTGGGATCTATGACTACCACGCCTAAACCTTTGGTCCTGATCATCCTGGATGGCTTCGGTCACAGTGAAAGTCACGAATACAACGCCGTTTATTCGGCCAAGAAACCGGTGCTGGATCGTCTTTGCGCGAGCATGCCGAACGGCCTGATCTCGGGTTCGGGCATGGATGTCGGGCTGCCTGACGGCCAGATGGGCAACTCCGAGGTCGGCCACATGAACCTGGGCGCCGGCCGCGTGGTGTATCAGGATTTCACCCGTGTCACCAAATCCATCCGCGATGGCGAGTTCTTTGAAAACCCGACCATTTGCGCCGCGGTCGACAAGGCCGTGGCTGCAGGCAAGGCCGTGCACATCCTGGGCCTGCTGTCCGATGGTGGTGTTCACAGCCATCAGGACCACCTGATCGCAATGGCCGAGCTGGCATTCAAGCGCGGCGCAGAAAAAATCTACCTGCACGCCTTCCTTGATGGCCGCGACACCCCGCCAAAAAGTGCCTCATCTTCCATTGAACTGCTGGATGAAGCGTTCAAGGACCTGGGCAAAGGCCGTATCGCCAGCCTGATCGGCCGTTACTTCGCCATGGACCGTGACAATCGCTGGGACCGCGTAGAGCAGGCCTACAACCTGATCGTCGACGGCAAGGGCGAGTTCAACGCCGCTACCGCCCAGGAAGGCCTGGAAGCTGCCTACGCACGTGGCGAAAGCGACGAATTCGTCAAAGCCACGACCATCGGCGAGCCGGTGACAGTGGAAGACGGCGACGCCGTGGTCTTTATGAACTTCCGCGCCGACCGCGCCCGCGAGCTGACCCGCGTATTCGTTGAAGATGATTTCAACGCCTTCGCCCGCGCCCGCCAGCCAAAACTGGCCGGTTTCGTGATGCTGACCCAATACGCTGCCAGTATCCCGGCACCCAGCGCATTCGCGCCCGGCAGCCTGGAAAACGTACTGGGCGATTACCTGGCCAAAAACGGCAAAACCCAGTTGCGCATTGCAGAAACCGAGAAGTATGCCCATGTGACCTTCTTCTTCTCGGGCGGCCGTGAAGAGCCGTTCCCGGGTGAAGAGCGCATTCTGGTGCCGTCGCCGAAAGTCGCCACCTACGACCTGCAACCGGAAATGAGCGCCCCCGAAGTCACCGACCATATCGTCGATGCCATCGAAAACCAGCGTTATGACGTGATCGTGGTCAACTACGCCAATGGCGACATGGTTGGCCACAGCGGCGTATTCGACGCAGCCGTCAAGGCAGTTGAATGCCTGGATGCCTGCGTGGGCCGTATCGTGGAAGCACTGGACAAGGTCGGCGGCGAAGCCCTGATCACCGCTGACCACGGCAACGTGGAGCAGATGGAAGACGAGTCCACAGGCCAGGCGCATACCGCCCACACCTGTGAGCCCGTGCCGTTTATCTATGTAGGAAAGCGCTCGCTCAAAGTTCGCGAAGGCGGCGTGCTGGCCGACGTGGCACCCACCATGCTCAAACTGCTGGGGCTGCCACAGCCGCAAGAGATGACCGGCAAATCGATTCTGGTCGACGCTTAAAACAACGCAATGCCTGTGGGAGCGGGCTTGCTCGCGATACCGGCGACGCGGTGCATCAGGCATTGCGTGGTGATGCTATCGCGAGCAAGCCCGCTCCCACAGGATCAACGGCTACAATTTCACCTTCATCCATTTCTTATAGGTGACGAGGGCGGGCATACTAGGCCGTCCCGTTCCCCAGGTGTCGCCCGCCCCATGCTTCGCGCCCTTATAGCCTTGACCCTCGCATGCATGCTCCAACCGGCGTTTGCCGACGAGCGCGCGCAAACCCAACAGCAGCTGGATGCCACGCGCCAGGATATCAGCGAGCTGAAAAAGCTCCTGGGCAAGCTGCAGGAAGAAAAGTCCGGCGTGCAGAAAGACCTGCGCGGTACCGAAACCGAAATCGGCAAGCTGGAGAAGCAGGTTGAAACCCTGCAACAAGAACTAAAAAAGAGTGAAGGCGAGCTGCTGCGCCTAGATAGCGAGAAAAAAAAACTCCACAGCGCAAAACTTGAACAGCAACGCCTGATCGCCATTCAGGCCCGCGCCGCCTATCAGGGTGGGCGTCAGGAATACCTGAAGATGTTGCTCAACCAGCAAAACCCCGAGAAGTTCGCCCGAACCCTCACTTATTACGACTACTTGAGCGAAGCCCGTCTGGCCCAGCTCAAAGGCTTCAACGAGACACTGCGCCAACTGGCCAATGTCGAGGCCGATATCAACTTGCAGCAAGCGCAATTGCTGACCCAGAAAAGCAGCCTGGACACCCAGCGCGCCGAGCTCGACAAGGTGCGTGCAGAGCGCCAGCAAGTGCTGGCCAAGCTCAATACCGACGTAAAGGACCGCGACCAGAAGTTGCAGGCCCGCGAGCAGGATCAGGCCGATCTGGCGAAAGTCCTCAAGACCATCGAAGAAACCCTCGCCCGCCAGGCCCGCGAAGCCGAGCAGGCGCGGCAAAAAGCCCTGATTGCGCAGCAGGAAGCCGAGAAAAAACGCCAGCGCGAGGCTGCATCGGTCGTTACCGATGCCCCGCGAAAACCGGTGCAATCCACACCGGGGCCATTGGTCTCCAGCGCAGGTGCGTCTTACGGCGGTGCTTTTTCTCAAGCCCGGGGCAAACTTCCATGGCCAGTTGATGGTCGACTGCTTGCACGTTTCGGTGAAACCCGTGGCGACGACTCGCGCACCAAGTGGGACGGCGTGATGATCAGCGCCGGTGCCGGCACCCAGGTACACGCCGTACACGGCGGGCGCGTGGTGTTTGCCGACTGGCTGCGCGGCGCTGGCCAACTGGTGATTCTGGACCACGGTAATGGTTTCTTAAGCTTGTATGGCCACAATCAGACGTTGCTCAAGTCTGCCGGCGACGTTGTAAAAGCCGGTGAGGTGATTTCCACCGTGGGCAACAGCGGTGGTCAGGCCACGCCAGCACTGTATTTTGCTATTCGTCAGCAGGGACGCCCAAGCGACCCTGCACAATGGTGTCGCACTCAGGGATGAGTCCATCACCTTTAATACGTAGGAGTTCGCTCAACATGCCGCATTTGTCCCGCCTCAACTCGCTGGCCCTGACGATCGCTCTGCTGATCGGCTCGCCATTGGCATTTGCTGCCGAGCCGAGCATTCCGCCAGCCGGGGCTGCTACCAGCGCCAAGGCACCGCTGCCTCTGGAAGAGCTGCGCACATTTGCCGAGGTCATGGATCGGATCAAGGCCGCCTATGTTGAGCCGGTAGACGACAAAACCCTGCTGGAGAATGCCATCAAGGGCATGCTCAGCAACCTCGACCCGCATTCTGCCTATCTGGGGCCGGAAGATTTCGCCGAGCTGCAGGAAAGCACCAGCGGCGAATTTGGCGGGTTGGGCATTGAAGTCGGCACTGAAGACGGCAACATCAAGATCGTCTCGCCGATCGACGACACCCCTGCCAGCAAAGCCGGCATTCAGGCCGGCGACTTAATCGTCAAGATCAATGGTCAGCCCACCCGCGGCCTGAGCATGACCGAGGCCGTAGACAAAATGCGCGGCAAGATCGGTCAGAAAATCACCCTGACCCTGGTACGCAACGGTGGCGCACCGTTTGACGTAACCCTGACCCGGGCCAATATCCAGGTCAAGAGCGTCAAGGCCCAGCTGCTTGAAGACGGCTACGGCTACATCCGCATTACCCAGTTCCAGGTCAAGACTGGCGAAGAAGTGGCCGCTGCGCTGTCCAAACTGCGCAGGGAAAACGGCAACAAGCGCCTCAAGGGCATCATCCTTGACCTGCGCAACAACCCGGGCGGCGTGCTGCAGTCGGCAGTTGAAGTGGTAGACCATTTCATCACCAAAGGTCTGATCGTCTATACCAAGGGCCGTATCGCCAACTCTGAGCTGCGTTTCTCGGCTACCGGCAAGGATCTGAGCGAAGGCGTGCCATTGGTGGTACTGATCAACGGCGGCAGCGCCTCGGCGTCAGAGATCGTCGCCGGTGCCTTGCAGGATCAGAAGCGTGGTGTGGTGATGGGCACCACCAGCTTCGGCAAAGGCTCGGTGCAAACCGTACTGCCGTTGAACAATGACCGCGCGCTGAAGATCACCACGGCGCTGTACTTCACTCCGAACGGGCGCTCGATCCAGGCCCAGGGCATTGTTCCGGATATCGAAGTCAGCCGCGCCAGGATCACCCGCGAGCAAGACACCGAGTACTACAAAGAGGCCGACCTGCAAGGTCACCTCGGCAATGGTAACGGCGGTGCCGACAAGCCGACCGGCTCCGGCCCCAAAGCCAAGCCGATGCCCCAGGACGATGACTTCCAGCTGAGCCAGGCCCTGAGCCTGCTTAAAGGCTTGAGCATCACACGCGGCAACTGAGGTGCGTCTTTCCCTGGCCCTCACCCTGCTCTGCTGCCTGACCGGTACCGCCCACGCGGCACCGGTCAGCGCGCCCGCCACACCGCACAAGGCTTACCTGAGCCTGATTATCGATGACCTTGGGCAAAACCTGCCCCGGGACCGCCGCGTGCTGGCGCTGCCCGGCCCGGTGACCACCGCCGTGATGCCCGACACCCCCCATGCTGCCGAATTTGCCCGCGAAGCCCACAAGGCCGGCAAGATCGTCATTTTGCACATGCCAATGGACCCGGCCACCGGGCCCTTTGCCTGGCACCCGGACCTGCCTGTCGACGAACTTGAAAAGCGCCTCAACGCCGCGTTCAAGGCAGTGCCCTACACCAGCGGTATCAACAACCACATGGGCAGCCGCATGACCTCCCAGCCACAAGCGATGGCCTGGCTGATGGGCAACTTGCAGCAACGTCACAAATTCTTTGTCGACAGCCGCACCAGCGCGCAGACGGTCGCAGCGGCCGAGGCGCAAAAAATCGGCCTGGCCAGTGTTTCGCGGGATGTGTTTCTCGATGACGTACGCACCGAGCAGGCGATCACCACACAACTGCACACCGCGATCAATCTGGCGCACAAGCAAGGTTCGGCGGTGATGATCGGCCATCCCTACCCGCAAACCCTCGCCGTGCTTGAACGGGAGCTGCCCAAGCTCAAGGCCCAGGGCATTGACTGGATCGATATCAGGCAAATGATCGGCGTGCGCAGCAACAAGGCGATGGCCGGGCATGGGAAGGATGGGGTTTATCGCTGAGACCCGTGCCATTTGTAGCCGCTGAGGAGCGCAGCCTTCGTTCCTCGTCAGCGGCTACACGCTCTGTGTGTTACAGGTACTTTGCGCGGATTTTCTCATCCACGCCTTCTGCCTTTAACTCATCCAGCGCCTTCTGCAACTTGCTCACCACCTCGTCCGGCACGTCTTTGTTCAACGCCAAAAACAGCTCGGCCTGATTGAAACGCAACACCGTCTTGAACCCTGAAATCCCTACCTGACGTGCCAAAAATTGGCCAGCTGGAGCACCTGTGGCCCACAAGTCGATTTGCCCGGCCTGCAACTTGCGGGCGTTGTCCTGATCGCGCAGCACAATCACCGGCGCCAGCCCCTGCTTCTCTAGGGACAAGGCAATGGCGTCGCCCTTGTAAGCTCCCACCCGATACTGGCGGGCCTGTTCGAGGGACGTCAGGGTAATCGGGCTATCCCCTCGGGCCAGCAACACCCAGTCATCAGGACCAATAGGGCCGACCCACTTGAACAGCTTTTCACGCTCGGGCACGCGGGCGGTGACAAACACACCGTATCCGGGTTTTTCGAGGGCAAGGTGGTAGATACGCTCCCAAGGGAAACGCAGGGTCATGCTGTAGGGGATGCCGGCACGTTTGAATGTTTCACGCAGGATATCGACGGCGATACCTTCAATATTATCGTTCTGCGCAAAATTCTTGCCGTTTTTGGCCATGTTGTACGGCGGGAAGTTTTCAGTCAGTAACACGATCGATGAATTCGACGTATCAGCCGCAAAAGCGGTACTCGCCAGCCACATGGTGGAACTGACGAGAATAGGCACAAAGCGTTTAAACATGACAGGCGACCTGAATCCATGGCGTGCTCAAGAGTGCCGTGGGCACGCCATGCTGTCCAGTAGCCTTTGGCCTTAGCGAACCACGATTCCGCGCTCTGCCATGTACGCCTTGGCCTCTGGCACCGTGTATTCACCAAAGTGGAAAATACTCGCCGCCAGCACTGCACTGGCGTGACCTTCCAGAATGCCGTCAGCCAGATGCTGGAGGTTACCGACACCGCCCGAGGCAATCACCGGAATGCCCAGTGCATCACTGATTGCACGGGTAACCCCCAGATCGAAGCCGTTTTTCATGCCGTCCTGATCCATGCTGGTCAGCAGGATTTCGCCGGCGCCCAGGCCTTCCATCTTCATGGCCCACTCGACCGCGTCGAGCCCGGTTGGCTTGCGCCCGCCGTGGGTGAAAATTTCCCAGCGCGGGGTTTCGCCCGGCAAGGAGACTTTCTTGGCATCAATGGCGACCACAATGCACTGCGAGCCAAAATGCTGCGCCGCTTCGCCCACAAACTCCGGGTTAAACACCGCTGCGGTATTGATCGAGACTTTGTCGGCACCAGCATTGAGCAGGTTGCGTATGTCCTGGATGCAGCGCACCCCGCCACCTACGGTCAACGGGATAAACACCTGACTGGCCATGCGTTCGACTGTATGCAGCGTGGTGTCGCGCCCATCGACGCTGGCAGTGATATCGAGAAAGGTAATCTCGTCAGCACCCTGCTCATCGTAACGACGGGCGATCTCTACCGGGTCGCCGGCATCGCGAATGTTCTCGAACTTGACGCCCTTTACGACCCGGCCGTTATCCACGTCCAGGCAAGGGATGATGCGTTTGGCCAGCGCCATGGGTCTCTCCTCAGGCCTTGTAGCTGTCGCAGAAGGCTTGCGCCTCGGCCACATCCAGCGTGCCTTCATAGATGGCGCGACCGGTAATGGCGCCCACGATGCCCGGCGCCTTGGCGTCCATCAGGGCCTTGATGTCACCCAGGTTGTGGATGCCGCCCGAAGCGATCACCGGAATGCTGGTGGCAGCGGCCAATGCGGCGGTGTAGCTCACGTTGCAGCCCTGCATCATGCCGTCCTTGGCAATGTCGGTATAAACGATGGCCGACACGCCGTCTGCTTCAAATCGTTTGGCCAGGTCGATGACCTGCACGGTGCTCACTTCAGCCCAGCCGTCAGTGGCCACAAAGCCATCTTTTGCATCCATGCCGACAATGATCTTGCCCGGGAACGCACGGCAGGCCTCGGCCACGAACTCAGGGTTTTTCACTGCCTTGGTGCCCAGGATCACATAGCTCACGCCCGCCTTGACGTAATGCTCGATGGTTTCCAGGGAGCGAATCCCGCCGCCGATCTGGATCGGCAGGTGCGGGTACAGCTTGGCAATGGCAGTGACCACTTCGCCGTTGACCGGCTGGCCTTCAAAGGCGCCGTTGAGGTCGACCAGGTGCAGACGGCGGCAACCGCCCTCTACCCATTTGGCAGCCATGCTCACCGGGTCATCGGAAAATACCGTGGAGTCTTCCATGCGGCCCTGGCGCAGACGTACACAGGCACCGTCTTTAAGATCGATAGCGGGAATAATCAGCATGTGGCAAACCTTCAAATTCGGGAGTCTGAGACTCGGAAATCAGTTCTTCTCGAGCGCCCACAGGTCGCTTTCGATGCTCTCGAACCTCTCTTTGAGGTGCGCCTGCACATCGAAAATCGCCCGATTGTAGTAATGCGGGGCGATTTCGCGGGTGAACAGCTCAAGGATTTCAGCCGCCTCGAACGAACCCAGGCCCAGTTCGAAGCGGTCTTCCATAAAGCGTTTGATCTTGCTGTTGGCTTCGTTCTCTTGCTCAGGGGTGAGCGTGAGAATCGGCGGCTTTTTGCGCGGCGCCATTACCAGCGGCCATCCCAGGCCGCAAAGTTTTCCAGCAGCTGCAAGCCGTGGGTATGGCTTTTTTCCGGGTGGAACTGCACCGCGAAGCGCGAGCCCTCGGCCAGCGCTGCGGCGAAATCGACGCCGTAATGCCCGCCACCGACTACCTGGCGAGGATTGCCCGCCGCAATGTAGTAGCTGTGTACAAAGTAGAAACGCGCCAGGTCGGGGATGCCGTGCCACAGCGGGTGATCGACTTTTTGCTGCACTTCGTTCCAGCCCATGTGCGGCACCTTGAGATGCTCGCCGTCTTCGTGCAGGTCCTTGCCGAAGAACTTCACGGCGCCCGGGAACAGGCCGATGCAATCAACACCGCCGTTCTCTTCGCTGCTGTCGAGCAAGGCTTGCATGCCGACACAAATACCGAGAAACGGACGATCCTGACTGACTTCACGCACCAGCGAGTCAAAACCCAGGCGACGGATTTCGGCCATGCAATCGCGGATCGCACCCACACCAGGGAACACTACGCGGTCGGCTTCGCGAATCACGCTGGCATCGCTGGTAATCAGCACCCGACCGGCGCCAACGTGCTCCAGCGCCTTGGCCACCGAGTGCAGGTTACCCATGCCGTAATCGATTACCGCCACTGTCTGCATCAGAGCACGCCCTTGGTAGAAGGCATTTGCCCGGCCATCCGCTCATCCAGTGCAACGGCCATGCGCAGCGCGCGGCCGAAAGCCTTGAACACGGTTTCGATCTGGTGGTGGGTGTTGGTGCCGCGCAGGTTGTCGATGTGCAGGCTGACATTGGCGTGGTTCACGAAGCCCTGGAAGAACTCCTGAAACAGGTCAACATCGAAGCCGCCGACGGTGGCGCGGGTGTAGGGAACATGCATTTGCAGACCAGGACGACCGGAAAAGTCGATGACTACACGGGACAGCGCTTCGTCCAGCGGGACGTAAGCGTGACCGTAGCGGGTCATGCCTTTTTTATCGCCGACTGCTTCGCTGAAGGCTTTACCCAGGGTAATGCCGACATCTTCGACGGTATGGTGATCATCGATATGCAGGTCGCCTTTGCACTCGATGTCCAGGTCGATCAACCCATGTCGGGCGATCTGGTCGAGCATGTGCTCAAGAAAAGGAACACCGATATCGAATCGGGCCTTACCGGTACCATCCAAGTTGATCGAGGCTTTAATCTGGGTTTCCAGAGTATCGCGCTCGACTGACGCCTTACGTTCGGCCATCACCAGCTCCGCAAAATCATTGGGCGAAAAAGGTGGCCATTATAGGCACGGGTCAGGCAAACAGAAACATTAAGGGTGCGGTGGCTGACGTAATGCGCGTTGACGCACAGGCCGCGCCGCCTGAATCGCGAGCAAGCCCGCTCCCACAGAGACGCAATCCGTCTGTGGGAGCGGGTTTGCTCGCGATGGCGTCAGCGCTGACTCAACACGTCAATCAGTGAAACAACACCGCCGTCTTCTGCACCGTTACCCACACGCCCCACAACAAGGGAATGCCCACGGCCAGCCAGGCTGCAATCACCAATGGCTGACTGCCCGGTGCGGCTTTCCACTCCAGCGACGTACTGGCGTCCGCGCCCTTGTCGTGCCCCAGCGCCTGTTCGGCGGCCAGCTCGGCGTCGGTCATGAAGTATTTGTCGGCCACCGGGCGTACCAGCAGGTTGCAGATAAAGCCCAACACCAGCAGACCGGCGAGGATGTACAAGGTGATGTCATACGCCGCCGCACGCTCCACACCGATGCTCAACTGATACTCGCGCAGGTAGTTGACCAGCACCGGCCCCAGCACGCCCGCCGCCGCCCAGGCGGTCAGCAGGCGACCGTGGATCGCGCCGACCATCTGCGTACCGAACAGATCGGCCAGATACGCTGGCACTGTGGCAAACCCGCCGCCGTACATCGACAGAATGATGCAGAACGCCGCCACGAACAGCGATACGTTGCCCAGATGGCCCAGGTTCGGAATCATCGCGTACAGCGCAAAACCCAGGGCGAAGAACACAAAGTAGGTGTTTTTGCGGCCCAGGTAATCCGAGAACGACGCCCAGAAAAACCGCCCGCCAATATTGAACAGACTCAGCAAACCGGTGAACCCTGCTGCAATCGCGGCGATCTGCGCCAGCTGCGCTGCATCCAGCTGGCTGAAGGTCAGATCATTGCCCAGCAACTTGCCCGCGAAGACTTCCTGCAGCAATGGCGAGGCCATGCCCAGAATGCCGATACCGGCCGATACGTTAAGGCATAGAACCAGCCATACCAGCGCAAATTGCGGAGTTTTCCACGCCACACTTACGTGTACATGGCGCTGGGTGATCATCGCGTTGGCCGCTTTTTTTGCCGGCGCCTTCCAGCCCTCAGGCTTCCAGCCGGTCGGTGGTACGCGATAAGACAACGCGCCGCCGATCATGAACACGAAGTAAATCGCCGCCATTGCGACAAAGCTCTGCCACACGCCCACACCGTCCGGCCCGGCAAAATGGTTCATCAATGCGGCAGCCAACGGTGCGCCCACCATTGCCCCGCCACCAAAGCCCATGATCGCCATGCCCGTAGCCATGCCACGCTTGTCCGGGAACCACTTGATCAGTGTCGACACCGGCGAGATATAACCCAGCCCCAGGCCGATACCGCCGATAACCCCAGAACCCAGCCACATCAGCCAGATCTGATGGGTATAAATACCCAATGCAGAAATCAGCAAACCGCCGCACCAGCACAAAGCCGACACCACACCGGCCTTGCGTGGCCCGGCATGCTCAAGCCAGCCGCCCCATACCGCGGCCGAGCAACCGAGGAAGATAAAGAACAGGGTGTAGATCCAGCCGAGCATCGAAATCGGCCAGTCGCATTGCGACGAGAACACTTGCGCGATAAAGCTCATGTCTGGCGCACAAGCCACAGGTGCAGTCACGCCCAGGGCTTTGGACAACGGCAGCCAGAACACCGAAAAGCCATAGGCCATGCCGATGCACAGATGGATGGCCAGAGCAGCTGGCGGCACCAGCCAGCGGTTGAAGCCGGGTTTGGCGATGATGCGCTCCTTGGACAGGAACGCAGGCGGCGAAGCAGAACTGCCCGCAGCAATGCTGATACTCATAGGTGTTTCCCCCAGGTAATGAAGTTATTTCCCCGGCACGCTCGCTCCCTGACTTTGGCGCTCTGTGGCACACAGTCGTTTTTATTGGATCGAGACGCGGCAATGTGCCGCAGAAGGCCCGAAAAACAAGCAAAGATTACCATTTGATCGCCAGCCTGGCCCTAACCTGATGTGGTCTTTGGCCAAGCAACTGATCCGCTACTATCCACCCCCCAGTCGGCATGCGCGTGGCGCTATACTCTGCGGCTGAATTTAAAACTTACTCTCACACAGACTTACAAGGACTCGCCCATGAAAGCGTTCGGCAAAATCCTGGGTCTGGTGCTTCTCGGATTGTTGCTGATCATCGTGGCCCTGGGCTTTGCCCTCAGCCATCTGTTCGATCCCAACGACTATAAAGACGAGATCCGCCAGATAGCCCGTGACAAAGCCCACATTGAGCTGACCCTCAATGGCGACATCGGCTGGAGCCTCTTCCCCTGGCTTGGCCTGGAACTGCACGACGCCAGCGTTGCCACTCTCGCAGCGCCGACCCAGCCTTTCGCCGATCTTCAGATGCTCGGTCTGTCCGTACGCGTACTGCCGCTGCTGCGCAAAGAAGTGCAGATGAGCGACGTGCGCGTCGAAGGCCTGAACCTGCGCCTGACCCGCGACAAGGACGGCCACGGCAACTGGCAGGACATCGGCAAGCCGGCCACCGCCGCCGCGCCAACCACCGGCACCGAGCCCGCTGCGAGCAACAAGCCTGAAAGCGCCGGCCAGCCCCTCAAGCTCGATATCGACAGCCTGACCGTGAACAACGCCCGGGTTGAATATAACGACGAGCAAAGCGGCAAGCAGTTCAGCGCCGAGAGCATCCAGCTGAGCACCGGCCCGGTTCACGAAGCTACCAGTATCCCGGTCAAGCTGACCGCCTTCCTGGGCACCAACCAGCCGGTGATGCGGGTCAAGACCGAAGTTGACGGCAAGTTGCGCTTTGACCGTGTACTCAAGCGCTATCAGTTTGAAGACATGAAGGTCACCGGCGAAGCCTCCGGTGAGCCGCTGCAGGGCAAGACCATGACGTTCGCCGCACAGGGGCAAATTCTGGTTGATCTGGCTGCGAACGTCGCCGAATGGAGCAGCCTGAAGATTTCAGCCAACCAGTTGCGCGCCCTGGGTGAGTTCAAGGCCAACAGCCTCGATACCACTCCGCAAATCAGTGGCGGCCTGTCGATTGCCCAGCTTGATCTGGCCCGGTTCCTCGACAGCATCGGCCACCCGCTACCTGCCATGGCGCCGAACAGCCTGAGCAAGGTCGAACTGGTCAGTCGCCTTTCGGGCACGCCCAGCAGCGTGACCTTTGACGAGCTGAACCTGAAAGTCGACGACAGCACCTTCACCGGCCTCGTCGCCATTGACGACTTCGCCAAACAAGCCGTACGTATTCAGCTCAAAGGCGACACATTCGACGCTGATCGCTACATGCCGCCCAAGTCGGCCGAAGCCAGCAGCGCCAGCGTTGCGCGCAAGGCTGAAGTACAGAGCAGCGAAGCCGGCGCCCTGGCCGCATCGGGCGACACGCCGCTGCCGGAGGCTCCGACCAAAAGCGGCTGGAGCACCGCCAGGATCATTCCGGTCACCCGCCTCAAGGCGCTCGACCTGAATGCTGATATCAGTTTTGGCCAACTGACCCTGAGCAAACTGCCGATACAAAACGCGGTGCTCAAGGCCAACAGCAAAGCCGGTGTCCTGACCCTGGAAAACCTCAGCGGTAACCTTTACAAAGGCAGCTTTGCCGCCAATGGCAGCCTGGACGTACAACCCATGCTACCGGTGGTCAAACTGCAGACCCGTATTACCAATGTGCCGGTGGAAAAAATCCTGCAAAGCCAGGGGCAAAAACCACCGGTGACCGGTCTGCTGACCCTCAACAGCAACGTCACTGGCAGCGGCAACAGCCAGAGCGCACTGATTTCCAGCCTCAACGGCACCGCCAGCTTTATGCTTAACGATGGTGTGCTGCTCAACGCCAACCTTGAGCAACAGCTGTGCAAGGGTATTTCGGTACTCAACCGCAAAACCCTGAGCGGCGCGCCCCTGGGCAAAGACACGCCATTCAAGGAGCTCAAGGGCACCCTGGTGTTCCGCAACGGTGTGGCCAGCAACCCGGACATGATCGTGCGCATCCCCGGCCTGAGCGTCAAAGGCGATGGCGACATCGACCTGCGCGTACTGGGCATGGATTACCGCATCGGCATCGTCATCGAAGGCGACACCCGCGCCATGCCGGACCCGGCCTGCCAGGTCGGCAAGAACTTTGTCGGCATCGAGCTGCCATTACGCTGCCGTGGCCCGCTGGAGCTGGGGGCCAAGGCCTGTCGTCTGGACAAGGAAGGGCTGGGCAAGGTTGCCGCCAAAGTGGCGGGCAACAAGCTCACTGACAAACTCGAAGAAAAGCTCGGTGACAAGGTCAGCCCCGAGCTCAAGAACGCGCTCAAAGGGCTTTTCAACCGATGAGAGATGAGCAGTTTTCAACCGCGGTGCTGGACTGGTATGACCAGCACGGTCGCCACGACCTGCCCTGGCAACAGGGCATCACCCCGTATCGGGTATGGGTCTCGGAAATCATGCTGCAGCAAACCCAGGTCAGTACCGTGCTGAACTACTTCGACCGTTTTATGGCTTCACTGCCGACGGTCGAGGCCCTGGCCGCTGCACCGGAAGACGAAGTACTGCACCTGTGGACCGGCCTGGGCTACTACACCCGTGCGCGCAACCTGCAAAAGACCGCCAAAATCGTTGTCGCCGAATATGACGGCCAATTTCCGCGGGATGTGGAAAAACTGGTCGATTTACCCGGTATCGGTTTATCCACAGCCGGTGCGATTGCCAGCCTGAGCATGGGTCTGCGGGCGCCGATTCTGGACGGCAACGTCAAGCGGGTACTGGCGCGCTACACGGCGCAAGAGGGCTACCCCGGCGAGCCCAAGGTGGCCAAACAGCTGTGGGCCACTGCCGAGCGCTTCACCCCCCACGACCGCGTCAACGCCTACACCCAGGCAATGATGGACATGGGCGCCACGCTCTGCACCCGCAGCAAGCCCAGCTGCCTGTTGTGCCCGCTTGAAAGCGGCTGTGAAGCGCACTTGCTGGGCCTGGAAACCCGCTATCCGATCCCCAAACCGCGCAAGGTCATCCCGCAAAAGCGCACGCTGATGCCAATGCTGGCCAATGCCGGGGGCGAAATCCTGCTTTACCGCCGTCCGTCGACCGGCTTGTGGGGCGGCCTGTGGAGCCTGCCCGAGCTGGATGACCTGCAGGACATCGAGCATCTGGCGCTGCAACACTCGCTGGCCCTGGGCGCGCAACACGAACTGACCGGCCTGACCCATACCTTTAGCCATTTCCAACTGGCCATCGAACCCTGGCTGATCCACGTCAAGGAGTCCGGTCATCACGTGGCCGAGGCCGACTGGCTCTGGTATAACCTCGCCACCCCGCCGCGCCTGGGCCTTGCCGCCCCGGTCAAGAAGCTGCTCAAACGCGCAGCCGACCTATTGAACGCTGGAGAGACGTCATGACCCGCACCATCATTTGCCGCAAGTACAAAGAAGAACTGCCTGCCCTTGAGCGCGCTCCGTTTCCGGGCGCCAAAGGCCAGGACATTTTTGACCACGTTTCGGCCAAAGCCTGGGCTGACTGGCAAAAACACCAGACCCTGCTCATCAACGAAAAGCGCTTGAACATGATGAACGCCGAAGACCGTAAATATTTGCAGGGCGAAATGGACAAGTTCTTCAGCGGCGAGGAATACGCACAAGCCGAAGGCTACGTTCCGCCAACCGAATAAACCCCGGTTTTAAAGGCTTTGATCCGTAAGCGACGGTAATAATTAAATATTTTTCAAAAAAGTGTTTGACGGGTTATCGAAAAAGGCTTCTAATGCGCCCCGTTGCCCAGATAGCTCAGTCGGTAGAGCAGGGGATTGAAAATCCCCGTGTCGGCGGTTCGATTCCGTCTCTGGGCACCACATTCAGTTTTGATGTGGTGTTCACACCACGCCAAAACAAAGAAAACCCGCCTAGTGCGGGTTTTTTTTTGGCCGTTATTTATACCCGGCGGCGCCACCTCTCTTGGCGATTGCAAAGAGATGGGGTTCAATCCTCTCATCAGCCTGCAAAGGACACACCTTCATGTCATCGCCAAAAAAGCAGCAAAAAAACGCGCAGCGGGCCAAAACCAAGGCCAAGCAGAATCGCGTGGGCAAACCGGCCAAAGCCTCGGCTGGCGCCCTGATCGACAACCCGTTCGATGACGTGAAAATCGACCTCAGCACCTTCAACTTCCAGGACATCCTCGACAACGGTTTTGACCCCGCTGACTACGATGACCTGTTCCAGGCCATGAAAGCCGCCGAAGCCATCAACCTGCAAACCCTGTGTGCAGTATTCCTGCAGTACCCGGTACTGGAACTGGTGATCTCGGAAGAAGAGGAAGAGCCGGCCACCGATTTTCTGATGGGCTTGCTGATCGAATACCGCATTGCCGTACATGGCGATGATGAAGACAGCGCCGTGGCCTGGATCGAAACCCCGGCATTCCAGAAAGCCTACGTCGAAGCTTCACGGCTGCTGACAGAACGCAACGCCCGGAGCGCGCACTGACAGCAGCCCTGCCCGAACCTGTCAGCCGGGCGTTCACCGAGCCTGCTGCTGACGGTTACCTGCTGGGCGGTTTCGAATGGCGCCAGCGCATACCGGACAGCACGCGAGCAGTGATCATCATCAACGCCGCCACCTCGGTGCGTTGCCAGTATTACTCGCGGTTTGCCGAATACCTGTTCCGCCAGGGCATGGACGTGATGCTGTTCGACTACCGCGGCATCGGCGCCTCACGCAGCGGATCGTTGCGCGGTTTTACGGCCTCCTGGTCGGACTGGGGCACGCTGGACGCAGAAGCGGTGCTCAAGCGCGCACAGCGCGAGTACCCCGGCCAGCCGATCGACGTGGTGGGCCATAGCTTTGGCGGTTGTGCGGCGGGCCTGGCGGCTTCCGGGCTGGCGATTCGCCATTTGGTCACAGTCGGTGCGCAATATGCCCACTGGCGCGACTACGCACCCGCACAGCGCTGGCAGATGCTCGCCAAATGGCACGGGGTCATGCCGTTGCTGACCCGCATGTGCGGCTACTTCCCCGGCAAGCGCCTGGGCTGGCTCGAAGATACCCCGGCGGGGGTGGTCAAGGACTGGGGCGCCTTCAGTACCCGCTACGAAAAACTCCCCAGCGCCCGAAGCTTCACTGCCCTGCCCTTTTGCTCGGTTACGGCCAAAACCCTCGCCATCAGCTTCACTGACGATCCTTTCGGTACTGTCGCGGCCATCGAACGCCTGCTGAACTACTTCAGTGCCAGCTCGCGTACGCATCTGCGTATCCAGCCGCAAGACATTGGCGAAACAGCCATAGGTCATTTCGCGTTTTTCCATAGCCGCTTTCAGGACAGCCTATGGCCGATTGCCTTGCAGTGGTTGCAACGCGGGGAGTTGAACGGGGATGTCCCGGGGCAGACAGTCTCTGTAAAAGCACCCTCTCCCTCGGGAGAGAGCCAGGGTGAGGGGCTTTAAAATCAACGCGCAGCACAGCCTTCAGGTTTGTACACCCGCTCACTGGACGGCGGATTGCTCGCCAACTTGCTCACCGGTCTACGCGGCCGGACCAACAGCTCGCCCCCGCAATTGGGGCAAAGACCACCTAGATGCTGCTCCGTACACGTCGCACAAAAGGTGCACTCGAATGAGCAAATCCGCGCTTGTGCTGAATCTGGCGGCAAATCGCAATCACAGCATTCGCAATTGGGGCGTAATTCGAGCATAAGCACCTCACATTGAACCGGTAATTTTCATCTTTACATTTAAGACGCTTCCTACGAAAAACCAACCCCGATCTAAGCCAAGAGAGCTGAATTCGGGAATGGCCTAAATGTATCCAACCTGCGATACACATCCTCGCCATTGCAAACCTTCGAAGCTGTGACGCAGCGCGTCACGAATTGAGCCTACCCAATAAGCATCCTGCTACGGGGAGAAGTCGAACCTGGGCGCACTCAAACAACCACTGTTCTGCCCGGTTTTGTAGCAAAATAATTGCACTTTTTTATTACCATGACCTCCTACAGTTATGAGCGCCTAATTCACGCGCCACACAGAGAGCCGTCCTACAAGGCATGTCAGAAGACCAACCTTTATCAGCGGTATCGCCCGTTCTGCACGAGCTACGCGCTGGCACTCATACACGCCATGTAGCCCTTGAAAAACGCCTGCCGTTCTTCAGCAATACACTCGACCTTGAACGCTACACGCGCCTGTTGAGCGCTTACTACGGCTTCTATCACGAGCTGGAGGAGCGACTGCAACACAGCCCCTGGATGACCCACGATTTCGACCTGCAGGCACGACTCAAAACACCCGCGCTGCGTCGGGATCTGCAGGCCCTGGGGGTCAGCATCCAGTCGCTTGCACTGTGCGAAACCCTTCCGGCATTGCACAGCCCCGCCTGCGTACTGGGTGTGTTGTATGTGCTGGAAGGCGCCACTCTGGGCGGCAACGTGCTGCGCAAGCAGATGTCGCAACGACTGGGCCTGGAGGGACACAACGGCTGCGCTTTCCTTTACGTGTACGGCGAGGCCACCGGGCGGCAATGGAAGGCATTCCTGGAGTTTCTGGGCAGCGTGCCCCTGGACGCCCGAGCGCGAGACCAGGCCGTACAGGCTGCCAGCTCAACATTTAGCTGTTTCGAGCACTGGCTCGAACGTCAGGAGGTTTTATTATGACCCCACAGGACCCTCAAGCCTTTGAACGCTTGCTGGCCAATTGTGCTGATGAACCCATTCGCTTTCCCGGGGCGATCCAGCCCCACGGCCTGCTCGTGACACTGACGGAGCCGGGGCTGCAGATCCAGCAGGTCAGTGCCAATGTGCTGACCCTGTTCGGCGTCAGTGCCGAATCACTGCTGGGCCTGCCACTGGCCGCCCTCAGCGGCTCCGAAGCCGCCAACGCAGTGCAGCAGGCCGCCGTCTACACCACGCTGGCCGATGCTCCGCCTTTGGCCCTGAACCTGCTGGGGCGTGAATACGAAGGCCTGCTGCACCGTGACCAGGGCATTCTGGTTCTGGAGCTGGAACTCAAACCCGATGACTCAGAAATTCACAGCACCATGGGCAAGGTGCGCAACCTGAGCCGTATGCTGCAACGCCTGCAAGGGGCCAAGACCCTCACCGCACTGTATGAAATC
>NZ_JASJWL010000060.1:0-27782 GCF_035019225.1 Pseudomonas sp. CCC4.1
CGTTAGCGGGAGGCGAATTCTACAGCGTTACACGCTGCTGTCAACACCTCATTTCCTGCTTCGATGACTTGAAGTTTGAAACTCAAGGAGTTTTCCGTTTCGACTGCGCCGGAAGAGGTGCGAATTATAGGCCGTTTGAACCTCGGGTCAAGCACTAGTTTCACACTTCTGTCATATAGCCTTGAAAGGGGCCTAAAAGCAGAGGCCAGCCTGACGGCTGGCCTCTTTTCTTCTATAGGCTGCTATCGCCTGCCTTACAGACTCGGAAAGGCAAACTGAGAGGCTTCATGGCTGGCACGTTGCGGCCAACGTTGTGTGATCGCCTTGCGACGCGTGTAAAAGCGCACGCCATCCGGGCCATAGGCATGCAGGTCACCAAACAGCGAACGTTTCCAGCCGCCGAAGCTGTGGTAGGCAACAGGTACTGGCAACGGTACGTTAACCCCCACCATACCCACTTCAATCTCGTCGCAGAACAAACGGGCCGCCTCTCCATCACGGGTGAAAATGCAGGTACCGTTACCGTACTCGTGATCATTAATCAGTTGCATGGCCTCTTCCAGGCTCTTGACCCGCACGATGCACAATACCGGCCCGAAGATCTCTTCTTTATAGATACGCATCTCAGGTGTCACGCGATCAAACAGGCAGCCCCCCAGGAAGAAGCCTTCTTCATGCCCCTTGATACTCAACCCGCGACCATCGACCACCAACTGCGCACCTGCTGCTACGCCATCATCGACATAGCCACTGACCTTGTCCCGCGCCTGACCGGTAACCAGGGGGCCCATGTCCAGACCGCACGAAGTCCCCGCACCAATTTTCAGCGCTTTGATTTGAGGAACCAGTTTGGCCACCAGGGCATCTGCCACCTGATCACCGACGCACACTGCAACCGAGATGGCCATGCAACGCTCGCCGCACGAACCATACGCTGCGCCCATCAGTGCACTGACTGCGTTATCGAGATCCGCATCCGGCATCAACACTGCGTGGTTTTTCGCCCCACCCAGTGCCTGCACGCGCTTACCGCGTTTGGTGCCTTCGGCGTAGATGTACTCGGCGATCGGGGTCGAGCCAACAAAACTTAGCGCTTTCACTTCCGGCGCCTCGATCAGTGCATCAACAGCTGACTTGTCGCCGTGCACCACGTTCATAACCCCCTTGGGCAAACCAGCTTCTTGCAGCAGTTGAGCAATCAACAGTGTCGAGCTTGGATCACGCTCCGAGGGCTTAAGAATGAAACAGTTGCCGCACACGATCGCCAACGGGTACATCCACAACGGAACCATGGCCGGGAAGTTGAACGGTGTAATCCCTGCAACTACACCCAGTGGCTGGAAGTCCGACCAAGCATCAATATTCGGGCCTACGTTACGACTGTATTCGCCCTTCAAGATTTCCGGAGCCGAGCAAGCGTATTCGACGTTCTCGATCCCGCGCTTCAGTTCACCCGCAGCATCCTCCAGAGTCTTGCCATGCTCTTCGCTGATCAACTGCGAGATCCGCGCTTCGTTCTGCTCAAGCAATTGCTTGAAACGGAACATCACTTGGGCGCGCTTGGCAGGCGGGGTATTACGCCATGCCGGGAAGGCGGCCTTGGCTGCATCGATCGCCTGCTGGATTGTTTCACGGCTGGCCAGGGGAACCTGGTGGATCACTTTACCGGTGGACGGGTTATACACATCTGCGGTGCGCCCGGAATCGTTCAGCAACTCGCCATTGATCAGGTGTTGAATAGTGCTCATGGATGCTCCAGAAAGTTGTCCACAGGCGCGAACGCTGCGCGCCTGGGTGAATGCATTAAGTGTCGCTTCTATATAGAAGGATCAGTCGATCTGATTCAGCGCTTCGCCGACCGCATCGAACAAGCGATCCAGGTCTTGCGGCTTGCTGTTGAACGTTGGCCCGAACTGCAGGGTGTCGCCGCCGTAGCGCACGTAGAAACCGGCTTTCCACAGTTTCATCGCTGCATCGAACGGGCGCACAATTGCATCGCCATCACGCGGCGCAATCTGGATTGCACCCGCCAGGCCATAGTTGCGAATGTCGATGATGTTCTTCACGCCCTTCAAACCGTGCAATGCATTCTCAAAATGCGGTGCAACTTCAGCCACGCTCTGTACCAGGTTCTCTTTTTGCAATAGATCAAGCGCAGCAATACCCGCAGCACAGGCTACGGGGTGAGCCGAATAGGTATAGCCATGAGGGAATTCAACCGCGTACTCAGGCGTCGGCTGATTCATGAACGTGTGATAAATCTCGCTGGTAGCGATAACAGCCCCCATCGGAATCGCGCCGTTGGTGACTTGTTTGGCAATACACATCAAGTCAGGTGTCACGCCGAAGCTGTCAGCACCAAACATTGAGCCTGTACGACCAAAGCCAGTGATCACTTCATCGAACACCAACAGGATATTGTGCTGGTCGCAGATTTCCCGCAGACGTTTCAGATAACCCTGAGGCGGAACCAATACCCCCGCCGAGCCTGCCATCGGTTCTACAAAAACGGCAGCAATGTTCGACGCATCGTGCAATTCGATCAGCTTGAGCAGTTCATCGGCCAGGGCAATCCCGCCCTGCTCGGGCATGCCGCGAGAAAATGCGTTGCTTGCCAACAGGGTGTGGGGCAGATGATCCACATCCATCATTGCCTGGCCAAACAGTTTGCGGTTGCCGTTCACCCCACCCAGGCTGGTGCCTGCAATGTTCACTCCATGGTAGCCGCGGGCACGGCCAATCATTTTGGTTTTGCTCGACTGGCCTTTTAGACGCCAGTAGGCACGCACCATCTTCACCGCCGTGTCGGCACACTCCGACCCCGAGTCGGTGAAGAACACGTGATTGAGGTTGCCCGGCGTCAACTCGGTGATTTTTTCTGCCAGCTTGAAAGACAGCGGATGGCCGTACTGGAACGCCGGCGAGTAATCGAGGGTGCCCAATTGTCTGGCCACGGCTTCCTGGATTTCAGTACGGGTATGCCCTGCGCCGCAGGTCCAAAGACCTGACAGCGAATCGTAAATCTGCCGACCCTTATCATCCGTCAGATAACTGCCCTTGGCCGCGACGATAAAGCGCGGATCGCGATGGAAGTTACGGTTGGCAGTGTAAGGCATCCAGTGAGCATCCAGCTTGAGCTGGCTGGTCAGGTTCAATTCGGCATTTTCGGGCATGTTCATCAGCAAAACCTCGCAAGGCAAAAGCGGCGTGGGATGTTGAAAGCGTTGTTGCGCCTAAATTGCCACGGCTATAAAGTCCATGAAATCCAACTCTTCTAACCTTTAGTCAGGCATACACTAAACTATGAGCAGCCGTCGCCCCGATGCACTGGCCCAGGTCAGCGACTTTGATATTCGACTGCTGCGTATTTTTCGCAGCGTCGTGGAGTGCGGCGGCTTTTCGGCAGCAGAGACGGTACTGGGCATTGGCCGTTCTGCCATCAGCCAGCAGATGAGCGATCTTGAACAGCGCCTGGGTTTACGCCTGTGCCAACGTGGGCGAGCGGGTTTTTCACTGACAGAGGAAGGTCGTGAGGTCTACCACTCTGCGCTGCAATTACTCGGCGCACTTGAGAGCTTTCGTACCGAGGTCAACGGCCTTCACCAGCATTTGCGCGGCGAACTGACCATTGGCCTGACCGATAACCTGGTCACCCTGCCCCATATGCGTATCACCCATGCACTGGCCCAACTCAAGGAGCGTGGGCCTGATGTACAGATTCATATCCGCATGATCTCGCCCCATGAAGTTGAACAGGGTGTGCTCGACGGCCGCCTGCATGTGGGTGTGGTGCCCCAGGCCAGCACATTGTCCGGGCTTGAGTACCAGCCGCTCTACAGTGAGCGTTCACTGTTGTATTGCGCCGTAGGCCATCCGCTGTTTTATGTCGACGACAGGCAATTGGAAGATGCACGGTTGAATGCGCAGGATGCCATTGCCCCCACCTTTCGCCTGCCCTCGGATATCCAGGCCCACTACCAGGCGCTCAATTGCACCGCCAGCGCGTCGGATCGCGAAGGCATGGCCTTTTTGATTTTGACCGGGCGCTATATCGGTTACCTGCCCGACCATTACGCCAGCCTGTGGGTTCAGCAGGGCCGCTTGCGGGCACTGAAGGCAAAAACACGTTTCTACGATTTGAGCCTGGCATCGGTGACACGTAAAGGCCGGCGCCCGCATCTGGTCCTGGAAAGTTTCCTTGAGAGCCTGGAAGCGACGCGTTAACGTGAAAAACTTCGCTACACAAACAGGTTGCCCGGAGCGCCCATGACCCTTGAAGTTCCTGCCCATGACGGCAAGCCTCCCAGCCGTATCCGGCAGAAAAACGAAGAGGCCATTCTCAAGGCCGCCGAAGATGAGTTTGCCCGTCACGGCTTCAGAGGCACCAGCATGAACGCCATCGCCCTGAGTGCCGGGCTGCCAAAGGCCAATCTGCATTATTACTTCACCAACAAGCTAAGCCTGTATATCGCAGTACTGAGCAATATCATCGAGCTATGGGACCGTACCTTCAACGTTTTGACCGCTGACGATGACCCGGCCCAGGCCCTGACTCAGTATATCCGCGCAAAAATGGAGTTTTCCCGGCGACAGCCCCAGGCTTCGCGAGTGTTTGCGATGGAAATCATCAGTGGCGGGGCCTGCCTGACCGAGTATTTCTCACAAGACTACAGAGCTTGGTTTCAAGGTCGTGCAGCTGTGTTCCAGGCCTGGATAGATGCAGGCAAGATGGACCCGGTCGACCCGGTCCATCTGATTTTCCTGCTATGGGGCAGCACCCAGCATTACGCCGACTTTTCGACACAGATTTGCCGCGTAACGGGGCGCAAGCACCTGACCAAACAGGATATGCATGCGGCCTGCGACAACCTGATCCGTATCATTCTCAAAGGCTGCGGCCTGACGCCCGCAGTCTAAGCCTGGAACCGACATGCCTTCGACCCTCACGGGGCTTTGCGAGTACCGCGAAGAAATCCGTAAAAGCCGCTTTATTACTTTTGCTGCCCCCATCACCAGCGCCCAGCAGGCCCTCGAATTTATCGAGCAACACAGCGACCTGAATGCCTCGCACAATTGCTGGGCGTGGAAACTTGGTGGGCAGTACCGCAGCAGTGATGATGGCGAACCTGGCGGCACCGCGGGCCGCCCGATACTCTCGGCCATTGAAGCGCAGGACTGCGATCAGGTCGCGGTGCTGGTTATCCGCTGGTATGGCGGCATTCAGCTGGGCACCGGCGGCCTGGCTCGGGCCTATGGCGGTGGCGCTAACAAATGCCTGCAAAACGCCGAAAAACTGCCGTTGGTCAGCCGTATAGCACTCAGTTGCTCTTGCAGTTTCAGCGAGCTGGCATTGGTCAAACTGCGCCTGGGTGAACTCAACGGCCTGATCACCGGCGAAGCCTTCACTGCCAATGGCGTTGACCTGCAACTGGCGCTGGTCGAAGAACAGATTGCTCCCGCGCGACAGCTTTTAGCGGACCTTAGCCGCGGCAGGATCCTGCTGCATCGTGACGCTGTCGAGCCAGCCCCATAAAAATGCTATTTTCCGACATCCATAGTTGCCCACAGTCACTGTGCACCCACCTGTGGATAACCTGAGCACATGCGGCCACACCCCTTGTGTGCTGGGGGCTTGAAGCACTTGTACGATTTTTAACCAACTCATATCAACTTTGTAGAGGACGCTACTCATGACCGCAAAAAAAGCACTGATCATCGGAGCTTCACGTGGCCTGGGCCTGGGTCTGGTCAAGGAGTTGCTTGCCGATGGCTGGGACGTAACCGCCACTGTGCGCCACCCACAAAAAGCCGATGCCCTGAAGGCATTGGGGCCGGTGCGCATCGAACAACTGGACATGAACAATCAACAGGCGATCAAGGCATTGGGCAATACCTTGCACAATGAAGTCTTCGATCTGCTGTTTATCAATGCCGGGGTCAAAGGCCCGGACGACCAGCTGTCGGGCAATGCAACGCTGGCCGAGGTGGGGCAGCTGTTTTTCACCAACAGCGTGGCACCGATCAATGTGGCCCGGGAGTTTGTCAGCCGGATCCGTAAGGACAGTGGCGTACTGGCATTTATGAGCTCAGTACTCGGCAGTGTCACTCAACCTGATGCCCCCGAAATGGCCCTCTACAAGGCCAGCAAAGCGGCTCTCAACTCGATGACCAATACCTTTGTACTGTATGAACTGGGCGACAATAACCCGACTGTGCTGTCCATGCACCCGGGCTGGGTAAAAACCGATATGGGCGGCGAAGGCGCCGACATTGATGTCGAAACCAGCACCCGTGGCCTGGTGGCACAGGTCAAGGCATTTGCCGGAAAAGGCGGCCATCACTTTATCGACTACAAGGGCCAGACGATTCCCTGGTAGGCAGCCTGCGACAAATGGCGGGGGAATTGTGCCCCCTCCGACCTGTAGAATGTCGCCATCTGTACCCGATTTGATGAGAAAACCTTTTATGTATGACTGGCTGAACGCCCTGCCAAAAGCTGAACTGCACATGCATCTGGAGGGTTCCCTGGAACCCGAGTTGCTGTTTTCGCTGGCCGAGCGCAACAAGATCGCCCTGCCCTGGAACGACGTTGAAACCCTGCGCAAGGCGTATGCCTTCAACAACCTGCAAGAATTCCTCGATCTTTATTACAAAGGCGCCGACGTACTGCGTACCTCCCAGGACTTCTACGACCTGACCTGGGCCTACCTGTTGCGCTGTAAAGAACAGAACGTCATTCACACAGAACCCTTCTTCGACCCGCAAACCCACACCGATCGTGGCGTGCCGTTTGAAGTCGTGCTCAATGGCATTGCCAGCGCACTTAAAGATGGCGAGCAGCAACTGGGTATCACCAGCGGCCTGATCCTCAGCTTCCTGCGCCATTTGAGCGAAGAAGAAGCAGAAAAGACCCTCGATATGGCCCTGCCATTTCGCGATGCCTTTGTCGCCGTTGGCCTCGACAGTTCAGAAATGGGCCACCCACCGAGCAAGTTTGTGCGCGTATTCGACCGCGCCCGTGATGAAGGCTTCCTGACCGTTGCCCACGCGGGTGAAGAAGGCCCGCCGGAGTACATCTGGCAAGCCCTGGACTTGCTCAAGATCCAGCGTATCGACCATGGCGTGCGCGCCATTGAAGACGAACGTCTGATGCAACGCATCATCGACGAGCAGATCCCGTTGACCGTATGCCCGTTGTCCAACACCAAACTCTGTGTGTTTGATCACATGTCGCAACACAACATTCTCGACATGCTTGAGCGTGGCGTAAAAGTGACCGTCAACTCTGATGACCCGGCCTACTTTGGCGGTTATATGACTGAGAACTTCCACGCGCTATACACCGATCTGGGCATGACCCAGGACCAGGCCAAACGCCTGGCGCAAAACGGTCTGGATGCGCGGTTGGTCAAGCCGTAACACGCGGTCTCCCCTGTGGGAACGGGCTTGCCCACGATGGCATCAACTCGATCAGGCAGACACACCTGATTGTCAGCATCGCGCGCAAGCCCGCTCCCACAGACATTTGAAACTGCAACACCGTCACTACCACAGCAGTTTTACTGTTTCCCCGGGTACAACTTGCTCAACATCGCACAGCGCTCACTGAGCATGTCGCGCAAGAGCCGCACCGGTTTACTCAATTGCGCCCGGTGACCACACAGCAGATTCAGCGGCGCCCGCTCGCACATCAGCCCCGGCAGTAACACCTTGAGCCGCCCGCTCTGCACATCTCCCGCCACATCCAGCCACGACTTGTAGGCAATGCCCTGCCCGGCAACCGCCCACAAGCGCACCACGTCGGCATCATCGCTGAAACGATTGCCGCTTACCGTCAGCCCCAGTTCGCGCTTGCCGTCATTGAATTGCCAATGGTCGTGAACCCGCGTGCCGAGCATGTACAACAGGCAATTGTGTTGCAGCAACTGCTCAAGCTGACGCGGCTCGCCCTTGCGCGCCAGGTAGTCGGGGGACGCACACAGCACCCGGCGGTTATCCGGGGCCACCGGCAGCGCCACCAGGCTGGAGTCTTCCGGCTCGCCGTAACGCAAGGCGATATCCACAGGCTGGCGGAACAGGTCGGCAATCCGGTCACCCAATAACAGGCGCACGGTGAGTTGCGGATGCTCACGCTGGAACTCATCCAGCCAGGGCAGCAACAGATTACGGCCGAAGTCTGAAGGTGCCGACAGTTGCAACACTCCGCTAACCTGATCTTGCCCACGCGCCAACAAGCGTCGCCCCTCATCGAGGCTAGCGAGTGCCGTACGCGCATATTCAAGAAAGCCTTCGCCTTCGGCCGTCAGACGCAAACTTCGGGTTGAACGCGCCAGCAGGCGCGCGCCCAGTTGAGCTTCTATCCGTTTGAGAGCAGCGCTGGCCACCGCCGGGGACATATCCATCACCCGGGCCGCCGCAGACAAACTGCCCAAGTCAGCCGCGTGAACGAACAATTGCAGATCATCGAAACGCAGCATTCACAATCCACCCGACCATTATCAATAAAAAATTGAAAGAGACTGCTGTTTTAGCCGGTTTTATCGCGCGGTGAAATAGCCAATTATCACTGCCAGTTTCTTAATCATCTTCAGGACATGTCCCATGAAAGCTGTCGCCTACTACCACTCGTTACCGATTCAAGACCCGCTGGCCCTGCAAGATATCGAGTTGCCAGAGCCGGTGGCCGGCCCCCGGGATTTGCTGGTCGAGGTCAAAGCCATTTCCGTAAACCCGGTGGACACCAAAGTGCGCCAGAACGTGCAGCCCGAGGCCGACACTGCCAAGGTACTGGGCTGGGATGTGGCCGGTGTGGTCAAGGCCGTCGGCAGTGAAGTCAGCTTGTTCAAGGTCGGCGACAAGGTCTTTTACGCAGGCTCCATTGCCCGTGCCGGGGCCAACAGTGAACGTCATGTAGTGGATGAACGCATCGTCGGGCATATGCCCAAAAGCCTCGATTTCGCACAGGCCGCAGCGTTGCCGTTGACCGCCATCACTGCCTGGGAGTTGTTGTTTGAGCGCCTTGGCGTCAACGAGGGCAAGACCGACGAGCAACAAAGCCTGCTGATCGTCGGCGCGGCGGGTGGTGTGGGTTCAATCCTGACGCAACTGGCCAGCCAACTGACTGCGCTCAAGGTGATTGGTAGCGCATCTCGCCCTGAAACCCAGGCCTGGGTCCGTGAGCTGGGCGCCGATCTGGTTATCGACCACAGCCAGCCGCTGAGCGAAGAGCTCAAGCGTCACGGCATCGACGCCGTCACCCATGTTGCCAGCCTGACCCAGACTGACCAGCATCTCGATCAGTTGGTAGAAGCACTGGCACCACAGGGCAAACTGGCGATGATTGATGATCCCAAGGCGCTGGATATCACCAAACTCAAACGCAAGAGCCTGTCACTGCACTGGGAGTTCATGTACACCCGCTCGCTGTTCCAGACCCCGGACATGATCGAGCAACATCTCCTGCTCAATCGTGTCGCCGGGCTGATCGATGCGGGCACCCTGCGTACCACGGTCGGCGAGCACTTTGGCAGCATCAATGCCACCAACCTGCGCCGCGCCCATGCACTGCTGGAAAGCGGCAAGGCCAAGGGCAAGATTGTGCTCGAAGGCTTCTGAGAGGACGTCTGACGGGACCCATGTGGTCATTTTTTAACCGTCAGTCAGAGACTTGATTCCGGGCATTTTAATCAAAGTTTTTCGGCATACACTGGCCTCCTTTGCGAACCGAAGGAGGCCAGTCATGAAAATCCTGATAAAAGCGTTAGCAAGATCCCGCGACTGCAAATGGCAGGTGCAAATCGACCAGCAAGCCGTCAACTTTCGCAGCGAGGCCGAGGCCCGGGCCTTTGTCGACAAGCTGCAATCGCGCCTGCATGCCCCGCACCGCCTGCCCGAACGTTTGGCTGGCTGAATCAGACCGGCTGCTGAGCGGCGATCCGTGCGGTGTACAGGCGCCGGGTCGCCACTGCCAGGCCCACTGCCACAAGCCCGCACAGGGTGATGACCATCGCCATTGGCATTGCGCTGCCGTCGTGCAATACCCCCACCAGTGATGCCGCCCCCGCCGCCACGCTGAACTGTAAGCAACCCAGCATCGCCGAGGCACTGCCGGCGCGCGCGCCCTGCCCGCTCATGGCGCAGGCCGAGGCATTGGGAATGATGCAGCCCAGGCTGGCAATGCAGATAAACAGCGGCACCAGCAGCGGCCACAGTTGTTCGGTATGCAAACTGCTGACGCCCAGCAAGACCAGACCCGCCGCCAGATACACCCACACCATGCGCGACAGCAAAAAGGCCGGGCCACGCTTGGCCAGCAGGCGGGCGTTCAACTGCGCCACCAGGATAAAGCCGGCCGCGTTGGTGCCGAACAACCAGCCGTAATGCTCGGCAGGCACGCCATAGAGTTTGATAAATACGAAAGGTGAACCCGCGATGTAGGCAAACATCCCGGCCATTGCGATCCCCCCCGTCAGGGCATGGCCAAGGAACTCGCGATCCTTGAGCAACCGCCCGTACTGGCGCAATGCCCCCGACAGCGGCTGACGTGGCACGTTGGCCGGCAGGCTTTCAGGCAAGCCAAGCGCTACGGCCGTTGCCGCCAATGCGCTGAACACCGTCAACACCAGGAAAATCGATTGCCAGCCATACAGGTTGACCAGCAACCCACCCAACATCGGCGCCAGGATTGGCGCCAGGCCCATAACCAGCATCAATTGTGAAAACACTTTGGCCGACTGCACCGCGTCGCATTTGTCACTGACAATGGCCCGCGAAAGGACCATGCCCGCACAGCCGCCAAGGGCCTGGACAAACCGGGCACCAATCAGCCACTCCAGGGTCGGCGCAAAGGCGCATGCCAGTGACGCGACAGTGAATAGCCCGACGCCCACCAGCAGCGGCACGCGCCGGCCGAAGCGGTCCGCTACCGGGCCATAGGCCAGCTGACCGATGGACAGGCCCAGAAAGTACACGGCCAGCGTCAGTTGTATCTGGGTTTCGTCGGTTGCAAAGGCTTGTGCCATCGCCGGGAAGCCGGGCAGGTAAAAGTCGATCGCCAAAGGACCGAAGGCACTCAGGGCGCCAAGAATCAAGATTGTTCGAAGGTTCATCAGGTATCCAGGGATCAGGCTGCGGTTAGCGCAAGCTGACAGTTTAGCTGTGGTTATCGACCCTGAACATTAAGTTAGCGAGCTAGCTAATAAATCACCTTGAACCCGTCCTGAAACAACACCGCCGTAGCAGCTGCCGAGGAACGAGGCTGCGTTCGGCGGCGCAGCCGTCGTAAGTCTGACCTTGCGGTGCGCCAGTCAGAACTTGCTCTTAGCATTCACGACGACTACGTCGCCGGACGCAGCCTCGCTCCTCGGCAGCTGCTACATACAGGTTTAGTGCGCCGTGCGCGCCTCAAACCCGGCATTGGTGATCACGTCGATAATTTGCAACGGTGATACGTTGCTGTCCACCTTGACGGTTTTGCTCGCCAGGTCCACTTCAACCTTCGCGTCTTTATCCACCGTCTGCACCGCACGGGTCACCGCGCCCACACAGCCACCACAGGTCATACCGTCTACCTTGAACGTTTGCATGATTACGCCTCCTGTTTGAGATATGCCTACAGCTTTGACCTTGCCATCGTGGCAAGGTCAAGCCCGTTGTTTCACGCGCTGACTGGCAATCCATCCCGTGCTCGGCCAAGCTGCAAGCCTTGCGATTTGATAACAGGATACTTAGCCATGCGCTGGACCGCTTTGAGCCTAGTCAGCCTTTTGGGTCTTGCCAGTGTGCCGCTGTGGGCAAATGCCGATCAGGACTACGGAGTGCTGATCATTTCCCGCGAACGCCTTGAGGTGCCGACCAACTGCGAAGTGGGTGTGTACATCGACGACCAACTGGCCGGGCGATTGTTTCAGGAGCAGGCCCTGGCCTTTAACCTGCCGCCCGCCAGCGTCGATATCCGCCTCAAGCTGCTCCCCGGGCAAGCCCCCGGCTGCCTGCCCGGCATGCTGGTGCCGCCCGCGCAGCAGTTCACCCTCAAGGCCGGGGATGTGCGCAAATACCGCATCGCCCTGGGTAAACAGGGTATGTACCTCAAGCCCGCCAAACTGGAATATTGAGCGGCAAACAACGAACAGCAAGAAGCCTTGACCTTGCCATGGGGTCAAGGTCGATTCTATGGATAGATAACTTCTTGAGGAGGACTGCTCGTGCCCACCCAATTCGATCTGCCGATTGATGGCATGACCTGTGCCAGCTGCGCAGGGCGTGTGGAAAAATCCCTGGCCAAAGTGCCCGGTGTACGTTCGGTCAGCGTCAACCTGGCCACTGAACAGGCCCGTATCGAAGCGCCTGCCGAGAGCCTGCCGGCACTGGTCGAGGCTGTGCAACAGGCAGGCTATAGCGTGCCCGCCCACAGCCTGGAACTGGATATCAGTGGCATGACCTGCGCCTCGTGCGCAGGGCGCGTAGAAAAAGCCCTGGCCAAGGTGCCCGGGGTCAAGAGCGTCAGCGTCAACCTCGCCACCGAGCGGGCCCATGTCGAATTGCTCGGCCAGGTTGATCCGGGCCTGCTGATCAATGCGGTCACTCAGGCCGGCTATGGTGCCAGCCTGCACCAGAGCGAAAAAACCACCGAAGACGATCAGCAAAAACGCCTGCACCGTGAACGCTGGGCGCTGACCCTGGCTATCGTACTGGCGCTGCCGCTGGTGCTGCCGATGCTGCTTGCGCCTTTTGGCATCCATTGGATGCTGCCCGCCTGGGCCCAGTTTGTATTGGCGACCCCGGTGCAGTTTGTTCTGGGCGCGCGTTTTTATGTGGCCGCGTGGAAAGCCGTCAAGGCCGGCGCCGGCAATATGGACCTGCTGGTCGCCCTGGGCACCAGTGCCGGTTATGGCCTGAGCCTGTATGAATGGGCCATCGCCGAACCCGGCAGCATGCCCCATCTGTATTTCGAGGCCTCGGCGGTTGTGATCGCCCTGGTGCTGCTGGGCAAATATCTCGAAAGCCGTGCCAAGCGCCAGACCGCCAGCGCCATCCGCGCCCTTGAAGCCCTTCGCCCCGAACGCGCCTTGCGCATGGTCGACGGCCAGGAACAGGATGTCGCCATCAGTGATTTGCGTCTCAATGATCTGGTGCTGGTCAAACCCGGCGAGCGGTTCCCGGTGGATGGCGAAGTGGTTGAAGGCCAAAGCCATGCCGACGAGGCCCTGATCAGTGGCGAAAGCCTGCCGGTGCCGAAACAGCCTGGGGATAAAGTCACCGGCGGCGCCATCAATGGCGAAGGTCGCTTGATTATCAAGACCATGGCCCTGGGGACGGAGACCGTACTGGCGCGCATTATCCGCCTGGTAGAGGACGCGCAGTCCGCCAAGGCGCCGATCCAGAAACTGGTGGACAAGGTCAGCCAGGTATTTGTCCCGGTGGTGCTGCTGATCGCCCTGGCCACCCTGCTCGGCTGGTGGCTCTACGGCGCGCCGATTGAAACCGCTCTGATCAACGCTGTGGCGGTACTGGTAATTGCCTGCCCTTGTGCCCTGGGCCTGGCGACCCCCACTGCAATCATGGCCGGCACCGGCGTTGCAGCCCGCCACGGGATTCTGATCAAGGACGCCGAAGCCCTCGAACGCGCCCACGAAGTCAGTGCCGTGGTTTTCGACAAAACCGGCACCCTGACTTCAGGCACGCCGCAAATTGCTCACTTCAGTGCGCTGGACGGTGATGAAGCACGCTTGCTGCAAGCCGCCGGTGCCCTGCAGCGGGGCAGCGAACACCCGCTGGCCAAGGCCGTACTGGATGCTTGCGCGGCGCGTGATTTAAAAGTGCCGGACGTTACCGACAGCCAGTCGCTGACCGGCCGCGGCATTGCCGGCACCCTGGAAGGCCGTCGCCTGGCCCTGGGCAATCGCCGTTTGCTGGAAGAAACCGGTCTCAATCCGGGCTCGCTCGCCGCATCGGCCAGCGCCTGGGAAACCGAAGGTCGCACGCTGTCCTGGCTGATCGAACAAAGCCCGCAGCCCCAAGTGCTGGGCCTGTTCGCCTTTGGTGACACACTCAAGCCCGGTGCCCAGTCGGCCATCGCCCAGCTCAATGCCCGTCATATCAGCAGTCACCTGTTGACCGGCGACAACCGCGGCAGTGCCAAAGTAGTGGCCGAGGCCCTGGGAATCAGCGATGTTCACGCCGAAGTGTTGCCCGCCGACAAGGCCGCGACCGTGGCCGAACTGAAAAAAACCGGTGTAGTGGCCATGGTCGGCGACGGTATCAACGACGCCCCGGCACTGGCCGCGGCCGATATCGGTATCGCCATGGGCGGTGGCACCGATGTGGCCATGCACGCAGCGGGCATCACTCTGATGCGCGGCGACCCGCGGTTGGTACCGGCAGCACTGGAGATCAGCCGCAAGACCTACGCCAAAATCCGGCAAAACCTGTTTTGGGCATTTATCTACAATGTGATCGGCATTCCGTTGGCTGCTTTCGGCTTTTTGAACCCTGTGCTGGCAGGCGCGGCCATGGCTTTTTCCAGTGTCAGCGTGGTCAGCAATGCGTTGCTGCTCAAATTCTGGAAGCCCAGGGATCTTGAATAAGGAGGCGTCATGAATATCGGCCAGGCCGCCAGACACAGCGGCTTGAGCGCCAAGATGATTCGTTATTACGAATCCATCGGTCTGCTCAAACCCGCGCAACGCAGTGACAGCGGCTACCGCCTTTACAGCGATGACGACCTGCATACCCTTGCGTTTATCAAACGCTCGCGGGACCTGGGGTTTTCGCTGGAAGAGGTCGGCAAGCTGCTGACCCTGTGGCAGGATCGCCAGCGCGCCAGCGGCGATGTGAAGGCACTGGCGCGCCAGCATATTGAAGAGTTGAACCAGAAGATCGCCGAGCTGAGCAGCCTGCGCGACACCTTGCAGGATCTGGTCGAAAGCTGTCAGGGCGACCACCGCCCTGACTGCCCGATCCTCAAGGACCTGGAGTCAGGCCCATGCTGCACCGTAAAGACATGATCATCTGCATGATCTGCTGATAAACCTGTGGGAGCGGGCTTGCTCGCGATTCAGGCGCCAAGGTGTATCTGGCTGACCAAGGTGATGCCATCGCGAGCAAGCCCCGCTCCCACAGGAACGTTAATCAGAAAGCTGTCAGCAGCACTTTAGCCAGCATCAGCACGCCAATCACCGCACACAGCCCCGCGAATCCCTGCTGTAGCCACTGGGCCGAGACGTGCGGGGCAATCACCCGCCCGGCAATCATTCCGGCCAGGGTGGCGCCTATAAATATCACGCCTTCATTCGACAGGCTCACGCCCTGGCTCATCAGATTGCCCAAGGTGCCCAGCGATACCAGCGCCACCACCATCAAGGACGTGGACACCACGGCGTGGATACGCACGTCACTGAACTTGCGAAATGCCGGCACGATCAAGAACCCGCCGCCCACACTCAATAACCCCGTCAGCAACCCCGAGGTAGCACCAATGGATACCAGGGTCATGCTGCAGCGGGCATTCCAGGTCAGTCGCCCGGTTGCAGGGTTGAGCATGCAGTTTTTTTCCAGTACCCCCAGGCTGCCGTCATCGCGGGCATCCGCCCGGGCCTGCAGGAACATGCGCACTGAGACAAACATCATCACCGCGCTGAACATCAACACCAGCACCTTGGCCGGCATCAACCGGGCAAGGTGCAGCCCGATGGGCGAGGTGGTCGAGCCGACCAGCGCCATCAACGCCGCTGCCTTGTAGCGCACCAGCCCCTTGCGCAGGCCATCCAGCGCCCCCAGTGCCGCTGCCGTGCCTACGGCCAGCAACGCCACCGGTGTCGCTTGCGCCAGGGTCCAGCCCAGCCCCAGAGTCAGCGCCGGGATGGCCAGGATGCCGCCACCGGCACCGGTCAGCCCGAGCACCAACCCCACCAGCATGCCAAATAAAATAATCAACATGGTCAGGGTCAATCCGGCTTGCAGTCAGTGAACCACTCGCGGCCTTTGAGCATGCCTTGCCAGTAAAACCACGGCAGCAATGTGGCCTTGAGCAGCCACGCCGATTTGCGGGGTACGGTCGGGTCCAGGGGAAAGGTGGGTAGCAGTTTGCCGCCATAGCCGAATTCAGCCAGGATCACCTTACCGTTTTCCACGGTCAGCGGGCAGGAGCCATAGCCGTCATAACGCTTGGGCAAGGTCACGCCCTTGCGCAGTGCGAGCAGATTTTCGGCCACCACGACCACTTGCTTGCGGGTTGCCGCCGCGGTCTTGGCATTGGGTGTATTGCACACATCGCCCAGGGCGAAGATTTCGGGGTAGCGTGGATGTTGCAGGGTCGCCGGATCGGTCTCGAACCAGCCCGCCTTGTCCGCCAGTTCACTGCGGCGGATCACATCGGGCGCCTGCTGCGGTGGTACCACATGCAGCAGGTCGAAGGTTTTAGCAACACAAGTCACACCGCCCTTGGTATCAGTCACATCAAACCAGGCCGTTCTGGCGGGACCGTCAACCTTGACCAGATTGGACTGGAAGGCCAATTGAGCCTTGTAGGCTTCAACGTACTTCATCAGCGGCGGGACAAAAGCTGGCACGCCAAACAACACCGCCCCCGCCAGGTTGAACTCCACCTTGATAGCGTCCAGAGCACCGCGTTTGCGCCAATGATCGCAGGCCAGATACATGGCTTTTTGCGGCGCACCCGCACACTTGATCGGCATGCCCGGCTGGGTAAACAGTGCCTTGCCGCCCTTCAGGCTGCGCACCAGTTCCCAGGTATAGGGCGCCAGATCGTGACGATAGTTGGAGGTCACGCCATTCTTGCCCAGGGTTTCTTCCAGGCCCTCGATATTTTCCCAGGCCAGTTCCAGCCCCGGGCAAACGATCAGTTGCTGGTAACCCAGCTCGCTGCCATCGCTGAGCAGCACAACCTTGCGCTGCGGAGCAAAGGCACACAGCGACGCCTTGACCCACACAGCACCTTTGGGCATGACCGCAACGGTGGGGCGAACCGTGTTTTTGATATCGTAGGCCCCTCCCCCGACCAGCGTCCAGGCGGGCTGGTAATAGTGTTCGGTGCTGGGCTCGATCACGGCGATACGCAAGGCCGGGTTACGCTTCAACAGGCTGGCCGACACCGAAATACCGGCCGAGCCACCGCCCACCACGACCACATCGTACTGCCTGGCCTCACGCGTGCCCTGGGTGGCCGCTTCAAAAAGCTTGGCAGAGCGATTGCCCGTGCGGCAGTACGCCAGCACCGGTTTGGGCAACTCGTCGAGCAGTTCACGCAATTGCTGCACCTGCCCGGGTGTTGCGCCGCTGGTCGCTACTGGCAGATAGGCAAAGCTCAGCCCCAGGGCCTGCGCGGCCTGTTGCATCGCGGTGTGTTCGGGTTGCTCAGGCCCGCCTTCATGGTCGGGGCGGTTGCACATCACGCTGGCAAAACCCAGCGCAGCCAAGGATTGGAGATCAGACTGCTCGATCTGACCGGTCACGGAAAATGACGCGTCGATTCGCTTGATGCTTTGCTCCATTGAGCACTCCAGGCACAACTAAAATGAATGGATTGGGAGGGCGTTACTTTTTGAGCGCTTGCCCGCAATACAGCCCCGACAGGGTCTGCATCACAGAAACCACTTCAAAGCTGGCGAGTGAGTAGAAAATGTATTTCCCCAGCCTTCGGGTATTGACCATGCCCTCATCGCGCAACACACCGAGTTGTTGCGACAGTGTGGGTTGTCTGATGCCGGTCAGCGCTTCAAGTTCGCCGACATTGCGCTCACCTTGAGTCAACTGGCAGAGCAGCAGCAGGCGATCTTCATTGGCCAACGCTTTGAGAAGGGTGCAGGCTTTGGAAGCAGAGTCGCGCAGAAGCCCGATTTCTTCGCTGGTTAGCTGAGCAGTCATGAAAAGCTCCGGTGCGTGATGGTCGACAGTCTACGACTCGATAATATATCTTTCAATATATTGATCATTCAACGACCGCCACGAGGCCCCTCATGCATCCCGAAATTCAAGGTTTCTTCGACCCGGCGACGTCGACCGTGAGCTACGTGGTCCATGCTGCTGGCAGCGTGGAGTGCGCAATCATCGACCCGGTACTGGACTACAATGCCGCCGCCGGGCGTATCAGCACCGTCAGTGCCGACGCTATCGCCGCTTTCGTGCAGGCTGAAGGCCTGAAGGTGCAATGGCTGCTGGAGACCCACGCCCATGCCGACCACCTGTCGGCCAGCGCTTACCTCAAGCGCAAGCTGGGCGGGCAGATCGGCATCGGGGCTGCCATCACCCAGGTCCAGGGGGTGTTCCGCGATATCTATAACCTTGAGCCGGAATTCAAGCTTGATGGCTCGCAGTTCGATCGCCTGTTCGAGCCCGACGAGCTGTTTCATATCGGGCGACTAGAGGTGCGGGCGCTGCATGTGCCCGGCCATACCCCGGCCGATATGGCCTATCAGGTAGAACACCACAGCCTGTTTGTGGGCGATACCCTGTTTATGCCTGATGTGGGCACCGCCCGTTGCGACTTCCCGGGTGGCGATGCGCGGCAGTTGTATCAATCGATCAAGCGCCTGCTGGCATTACCTGAGTCGACCCGCCTGTTTATGTGCCATGACTACCCGCCAGCCGGGCGCGAAGCCTGCTGGTCGACCACGGTGGGTGAACAGCGGGCAAAAAACATCCACGTCAATGACAGCATCGACCTGGCAGGTTTTGTCGGCATGCGTACGGCCCGCGATGCCACTCTGGGGGTTCCGGCGCTGCTGATTCCGGCGATTCAAGTCAATATTCGTGCAGGCAACCTGCCGCCTGCGGATGACAGCGGCCTGTGCAGCCTGAAGATTCCGCTGAACCGGTTTTGAGCCGCCCAAACACTTGCCAGGAACAGGGCAGCAGCGGTTTTGATGAGCGGCGCATTACCCGTGGGAGCTGGCTTGCCTGCGATGCAAACAACGCGCTCTGACAGGTAACACACGGTGATTCCATCGCGAGCAAGCCCGCTCCCACAAGAACCCGGGCAGCCCCAGGCGCATAAAAAATCCGGCCTGAGCCGGATTTTTTAGTTAGCCAATTACTGCATCCACGGGGGTGGTGGCTCTTCAGCCTTGCTCGGGGGCGCATCATCGGCAGCACGCACTGCCTGGCGGAAAGCTTCGTCCAGACGTGCGGCTTCGATTTCGCGCATCACCCCGCCGACATCCGCCAGCTCGTCCGGCTCGTCAAACTCGCCCGTCAACACACTGCCAGGGTGCAGGGTGGCAGCTTCGTAAAGTGCCCACATTTCCTTGGCGTACTTGGTCTTCTTCAGTTCCGGCGCAAAACGCCCGAAATAGGAAGCCATGTTGCCCACGTCACGCTCCAGCATGTTGAAGGCGTGGTTGTTACCCGCCGCATCGACCGCCTGGGGCAAGTCGATGATGACCGGGCCGGTTGGCGTCAGCAAAACGTTGAACTCGGACAAGTCGCCGTGAACCAGCCCCGTACACAGCATCAGCACGATTTGCTGAATCAGGAACTCGTGGTACTCGCGGGCCTGATCCGGCTCCAGCACCACGTCATTGAGACGCGGAGCCGCATCGCCGTACTCGTCCGCCACCAGTTCCATCAACAGCACGCCTTCGAGGAAGTCGAACGGTTTAGGAACCCGCACACCCGCACCGGCCAGGCGAAACAGCGCCGCTACCTCGGCGTTTTGCCAGGCATCTTCGGTTTCTTTACGACCGAACTTCGAGCCCTTGGCCATCGCTCGGGCCTGACGGCTGTTGCGAACCTTGCGACCCTCCTGATATTCGGCGGCCTGGCGGAAACTTCGTTTGTTGGCCTCCTTGTAAACCTTGGCGCATCGCAGCTCATTGCCGCAGCGGACTACGTATACAGCTGCTTCCTTGCCACTCATGAGTGGGCGCAGCACCTCGTCGATCAGACCGTCTTCGATCAGGGGTTCTAAGCGTTTTGGAGTCTTCATCAGCTTTTATTGTGGGTCCTTTATTACCAAACACGCGAATGTCATTCGTTATACGGCAATCCACTCACCACGGGGAGAGGGCAAACGATTTGAATGATAGACGAGCAACACGTTTTGAGCACCGACTTAACCCTGTCGAAACAAGTCACCCGGGGTAAAGCCGAACATCTTTTTAAACGCCGCAATAAACGCCGACGTTGATTCATACCCGCAAGACAGCGCCGCCCGCGTGACATGACCGCCTTCCTCCAGCACCCGTAACGATGACAGAAGACGCACCCGCTGCCGCCAACTGCGGAAACTCAAGCCTGTTTCACGTTGAAACAAACGCATCAGGGTTTTTTCGGACATCCCCAGCCGATCCGACCACAGGCCCAGGTTCGCCTCGGCATCAGGGGTTTCGACCAGCTCATTGCACAGCACCAGCAAACGTTCATGACGGGGCAACGGCAGTGAAAAACCGACCTCGGGCAGGCTTGCCAACTGGTCCAGCAGCACCGCCACCAAGCGTTGCTCGCAGCTCCCGCCCTCGGGGTAGTCGACGGGCAGCGCACAAAAGCTTTTGATCAGCTCCCGGGCCAGCGGCGTGACCTCCAGTACCCGGCACTGCCCCGGCGCCCATTGACAGTCCTCACGGCGCACATAGAGGCTGCGCATTTCAGCGCGCATCGAGGTGATCACTTCATGCTCCAGCCCGGCCGGAATCCAGATACCCCACTGCGGGGGCGCAAAAAAACTGCCCTCGTCGGTATGTACGCCCAGCACACCACTAATGGCGTACGAAAACTGCACCCAATCGTGTCGATGGCGCGGCGTCCACGAGCCCGCGCCCAGGCTTTCGGCCCGGGCGTACAGGGGTCGTGGCAGGGCATCGAGTACCGGAATGGCACGCGGCAGCCCACGTTGTCCGTTTGGCGGCATTGATTGGCCTTATATCGCAAGACGACAGATTGCTGCGACGTTAGGCTAAGTCATCAATTCTTACAATGTTGCGGTGCCGACAATGCCTGTACTCAAACATCTCAAACGAATGTTCACCGACTGGTTTCTGTGCGGCATGCTGCTGGCGACTTTCCTGGCCTATGTGTTTCCGCATTTCGGTAGCACTGGCGGCGCAATGCACGCGGAATGGGTGATCAATATCGGAGTGTTTCTGGTGTTTTTCCTGCACGGGGTGAACCTGTCCAGTGAGCAGATCAGTCACGGCCTGAAAAACATTCGCCTGCACGTTATGGTGCAGGGCTTTACCTTTATCGTCTTCCCGCTGATCTGGGTGGTCGCCAACAAGCTGTTGGGCGCCCATATCCCGCCGTTGCTGATGTTGGGATTTTTCTACCTGTGTGCCCTGCCCTCGACCATTTCCTCGTCGGTGGCACTGACCGGCAGTGCTGGAGGCAATGTGCCGGCAGCGATTCTTAACGCCAGCCTGTCCAGCGTGCTGGGGATTTTCCTGACACCCTTGCTGGTCAGCTTCGTGGTGGGCAGCGGCGCAGGGGGCATCGACCTGGGTTCAACCCTGCTCGACCTGTGCGCCATGCTGTTGCTGCCGCTGGTGCTGGGCCAGTTGGTTCGCCCGCTGTGCGGACGCTTTTTTGCCCGGCACAAGCGCTACACCAATATCTGCGACAAGGTGGTGATTCTGCTGCTGGTTTACGCCGCGTTCTGCAACTCGATGGTCTCGGGCATGTGGCAACAGCAGGGCAGTTCGGTGATTGTCAGTGCATTGGTCGGCAGTGCGGTCCTGCTGGCGATTATCCTGTGGATGACCACCCGCACCGCCCGCGCCCTGAAATTCAGCACCGCAGATGAAATCGCTGCAGTGTTCTGCGCCAGCAAGAAATCCCTCGCGGCGGGTGCGCCGATGGCGGCCCTGATTTTCGGGGCCAACCCGGGGCTGGGCCTGATTTTATTGCCGATCATGATCTACCACCCACTGCAGTTGATCGTGTGTTCGGTGATGGCCGAGAGTTATGCCACGCGCAGTCGCGCAGAAGCCAAACACAACAACATCTCGGGTGGGAGCGGGCTTGCTCGCGATGCCGACGCCACGGCGTAACAGGCACACCGCATTGCGCCCATCGCGAGCAAGCCCGCTCCCACAGACGGCTATCGCTCAATTATTGCAGTAACACCCTGCCCGCCCGCCGCGCAGATCGAGATCAAACCTCGACCCTGCCCGGCGGTGGCCAGCAGCTTGGACATATTGGTCACGATACGCCCGCCCGTCGCCGCAAACGGATGACCCACCGCCAGGGAACTGCCCTTGACGTTGAGTTTGCTGCGATCAATCGCCCCCAGCGCTGCATCAAGCCCCAGCCGGCTTTTGCAGTAAGGCTCGTCCTCCCAGGCCTTCAAGGTGCACAGCACCTGCGCGGCAAATGCCTCGTGAATCTCGTAGTAGTCAAAGTCCTGCAAGGTCAGGCCATTACGCGCCAGCAGCCGTGGGACGGCGTATACCGGTGCCATCAATAACCCTTCTGCACCGTGTACGAAATCTACAGCAGCTGTTTCACCATCGCGCAAATACGCCAAGACCGGCAAGCCGCGCTCCCTGGCCCATTCTTCACTGCCCAACAAGACCGTCGACGCACCATCGGTCAGTGGCGTGGAGTTGCCCGCCGTCAACGTGCCCTTGGCGCTGCGCTCGAATACGGGCTTGAGGGCGGCCAGTTTCTCCAGGGTCAGGTCGGCACGCAGGTTGTTATCACGGCTCAGGCCCATAAATGGCGTAAGCAGATCATCTTCCCAGCCGGCGTGGTAAGCCGCCGTCAGTGCCTGATGGCTGTGCAGCGCCAGCTCGTCCTGCTCAACCCGGGGGATGTTCCAGGTTTGCGCCATCAACTCGCAGTGCTGGCCCATCGACAGCCCGGTGCGAGGCTCGCCGTTGCGTGGAAATTCGGGCTTCAAAAAGCCCGGACGCAATTGCAGCAACGCCTTGAGCTTGTCCACAGGTGCCTTGAGGCGGTTGAACTGCAGCAGCCATTTGCGCAGCCCGTCATTGATGCCGATCGGAACATTGGAGGCAGAGTCCACGCCACCGGCAATCCCGCACTCGATCTGCCCCAGGGCAATCTTGTTGGCCACCAGCAATGCCGCCTCAAGCCCTGTACCGCAGGCCTGCTGCAAGTCATAGGCCGGAGTTTGCGGCGACAGCCGCGAGCCCAGCACACATTCGCGGGTCAGGCTGAAATCCCGCGAATCCTTGAGCACCGCCCCGGCCACTACTTCGCCCATGCGCAACCCGTGAAGGTTGTATCGCTCGATCAGCCCTTCCAGCGCCGCCGTCAGCATGTCCTGATTACTGGCAGTCGCATAAGGCCCGTTGGCGCGAGAAAACGGGATTCGATTACCACCAATAATTGCTACACGACGCAGACTCATACGATTCACCCTATTCTCTTAAATCCATTAATCGTTACCAGCGTAGGCCTTATTGCCGATAACGAACGACCACGGTCTGTTTGTGGTCAACCCTTTGAACCCCACCTGTCGGAGAGTGTTCCATGTCAGACCGTTATATCGACTTCGTCAACTCATCCCTCGGCCAGCGGCTGGTCGGCGCGTTGGGGCTGCCGTCACCGGGACGACTGGAGCGCTGGCAGGCCGGGCGCCTGCGCCCCGTCGAAGGCCCTCTGCTGATTGGCGGCGGTGCGCTTGCCGCACAGGTGGCCCGCTTTGGCGGCAAACTCACCGATGCGGTGTTCAGCTATGGCCCTGAACCCTTGCATGCCACACCGTGGATTCCAGGCCAAGGACCAAAGCTCAAGGCCGTGGTGTTTGACGCCAGCGAGCTGTTGCACACCGGGCAGCTCAAGCAACTGCGCGAATTTTTCCAGCCGCTGCTGCGCAATCTCGAGCACTGTACCCATATGGTGATCCTGGGCCGTGCCCCTGAAACATTAAGCGATCCTTTTGCCGCCAGCGTGCAACGTGCGCTCGAAGGTTTCAGTCGTTCGCTGGCCAAGGAGTTGCGTAACGGCAGTACCTTGCAACTGCTGTATATCGGCGAGGGGGCCGAAGATCAGCTTGAAGGCGCACTGCGCTTTTTTCTCTCGCCAAAAAGTGCCTTTATCAGCGGCCAGGTGCTGCGCCTCAAGGCCTGCGCCAACCAGGTGCAGGACTGGACCCGCCCCCTGGCCGGGCGCAAGGCACTGGTTACCGGTGCGGCCCGTGGCATTGGCGCCGCGATTGCCGAAACCCTGGCCCGGGATGGCGCCGAACTGATCCTGCTCGACGTGCCGGCCGCCAAGAGCGATCTCGATGCGCTGGCCGCGCGCTTGGGCGGGCACAGCATCGCGCTCGACATCTGTGCCGCCGATGCCGCAGAACAACTGACCGGGCAACTGGCCGATGGTATCGATATCCTGGTGCACAACGCCGGTATCACCCGTGATAAAACCCTGGCCAATATGACCCCGGAATTCTGGGACTCGGTACTCGCCGTTAACCTCAACGCCCCGCAAGTGCTGACCAAGGCCCTGCTTGATAGCGGCACCCTGCGCGATAACGGCAGGGTAATCCTGCTCGCATCCATCAGCGGTATCGCCGGCAATCGCGGCCAGACCAACTACGCCGCCAGCAAGGCCGGGCTGATCGGCCTTGCTCAGGCCTGGGCAGCGTCGCTGGGCGAGCGTGGCATCAGTATCAATGCCGTGGCCCCGGGTTTTATCGAAACCCAAATGACCGCGCATATTCCCTTTGCCCTGCGCGAAGCGGGACGACGCATGAGTTCGCTGGGCCAGGGTGGCCAGCCCCAGGACGTCGCCGAGGCTGTGGCCTGGCTCGGCCAGCCGGGTTCGGGCGCGCTCAGCGGCCAGGCACTGCGGGTGTGTGGCCAAAGTATTCTGGGAGCATAAGCCATGACCGTGAAATGGCTCGACCTCAGCGGCCCACCGCACTTGCCCGCGCTGTACGCCCATGCCGCGGCCCGGCGCAAGATCACCTCCAGCCCCTTGCCGGAGCAAGGTCTGCGCTGCTGGGTCGAGGTGGAGCCCAAGGCCCTGGCGGCGTTTCGCGATGTTTGCGACCTGGTGCCAAGCCCATTGCTGCCGCCCACTTATCCACACATCCTGGCCTTCGGTCTGCAAATGCAGTTGCTGACTGCCAAGGACTTCCCCTTCCCGCTGCTGGGGCTGATTCATCTGACCAATCGGATCCGTCTGCTGCGCCCGATGGGCAGCGTGACGCAGCTGCGCATCGGGGTATATGTACACAACCTGCAAAAACACCCCAAGGGCGCGACCTTCGAGGTGGTCACCCAGGTTGACGATCTGCTGGGGCCAATATGGGAGGCCGAAAGCACCCTGCTGTGCAAAGGCGTGGAACTGCCGGGCGACCTGCCCCAAATCAACGATCCTGCGCCGGTGGCCCTGAGCGAACTGACCCGCTGGTATGCCCCCGCCGATATTGGCCGGCGTTATGCCAAAGTCTCGGGCGACTACAACCCCATCCACCTCAGTGCCGCCAGCGCCAAGCTGTTTGGCCTGCCCAGTGCAATTGCCCACGGCCTGTGGATAAAAGCCCGAACGCTGGCGGCACTCAATTCGCACCTGCCGGCGGCCAATGTTGAGGTTTTTGTTGCCTTCAAAAAACCGGTGCGCTTGCCCGGCGAAGTGATTTTGCTCAGCAGTGAGGCGGGTTCCAGTGGCGACTTCCAGCTCAATGGCCATGACGGCCTGGTGCACTTGATCGGCAACTGGCGACCGGTTAGCTGACCACCCCCCTGTGGTAGCGGGCTTGCTCGCGATGGCATCCGCGCGTTTTACCTGTTAAACCGCGGCGCCTGCATCGCGAGCAAGCCCGTTCCCACAGAGGATGGCATGCGAGCCGAAAATCCCGCCGGGCTGCCCGTGCCTTTCACTTGCACCAATCCCCGTTCGGTCGCAAGCTTTGCGCCTTCTGGAGAGCACGCCCGCAATGAACCTCGACGAAATAACCCGACGCATGCATCGCATCCGCGATAACAACGACTGGAAGCAGTTCCACAGCCCGAAAAACCTGGCCATGGCCGCCAGTGTCGAAATGGCCGAGCTGGTGGAGATCTTTCAGTGGCTGAGCGAAGACCAGTCACGCCAGCTCCCTGCCGACAAGCTCACCCACGCCGGCCAGGAAGTGGGCGATATCGTGCTGTACCTGGTATTGCTTTGTGCCGAACTGGGCCTGGACATGAATGAAGTGGTACGCAATAAACTGGCCGACAATGAAAGGCGTTTCAACAAATGAGTGACCGTCACTTCGATCAACTGGCCACCCGCTTCGCCGAGAAAATCTACGGTGGCGCCAAGGGTGCGATTCGTCTGGCCGTGCTCCAGGCCGACCTGCAGGAAACCCTGCCCAAACGCCCGTTGCGGGTGCTGGATATCGGCGCCGGGCTGGGCCATATGTCCTTGTGGCTGGCCCAGCAAGGTCACGATGTGACCCTGGCCGAACCGGCCGCGCCGATGCTGGAAGGCGCCCGCCAGCGTTTTGCCGAAGCTGGCCAGACTGGCACCTTTATTCAGGCGCCGTGGCAGGAGCTGCTGGGCCAACTGACTCAACCGTACGATCTGGTGTTGTGCCACGCCGTGCTGGAGTGGCTGGCCGAGCCCCACGCGATCCTGCCGGTGCTGCATCAATTGACCGCCAAAGATGGCTGGTTGTCGCTGGCGTTTTACAACCGCGACGCGCTGATCTATCGCAACTTGCTCAAGGGGCACTTTCGCAAGATGCGCAAGAACGACATGGCCGGCGAAAAACAGAGCCTCACCCCGCAGCAGCCACTCGACCCACGGGAGCTGGCCATAGCACTCGAAGGGCTGTGGCAGGTCGAAACCCAAAGCGGCGTGCGGGTGTTTCACGATTACATGCCAGTGGAGTTCCAGGCCCGCGCCGAGCTTGAAGCCCTGGTTGAAATGGAGCTGGCCCACCGTCGCCACCCTGCGTTTGCCGGGCTGGGACGTTATCTTCATTGGGTGTGTCGCCCGGTTTAAATCGCCCTGCGGGGGAGAGCATGATGTATCGCCGCGTTGCCTTGATCGTTTTGAGCCTGGGGCTGGGCGCTTGCCAAAGCCCCAACCCGTACACCGCCACCTCAATGCCCATGCCTCCGGCTCCGGCACAGGCAGCCAATACCCTGGACTTGAGTGCCTACCCGGCCCCGCCACGGGATTACGGGCGCTACCAGAGCTGGGCCTGGCTCAATGGTCGGCTGCCGGTTGGCACGGCATGGGCCGACTCGGCGCAAATCGCCGAAGCGGTTAACAATGCCCTGGACCAGCGCGGCTTGCGCCCGGCACAACCCAACCGTCCGGCGGATCTTTGGGTCAGTGCTGATTTGCACACCGAAAAACGCTTGCGCCAGGTACAGGACGACTATGGTTACGGGGCCGGCTACGGCAGCGGTTACGGCCGCTACGGCAGCCAATACGGCATGTACAACTCTGTCCCCGTCATACGTACTTATGAGGTTGAGGTCATGGTGGTTCGACTCAACCTGTATGACGGTAAAACTGGCCAGCCGGTGTGGAGTTCCAGTGCAGAAACCAGCAGTAAAGGCAGCCTGAGCGAACGCAGTGACGCCCTGCGCGAATCACTGAACAAGGCAGTACAGGCTTACCCTCCCCATTGAGTCTCAATAGTGAAGTGGAGAAATCATCATGCTTCGTCGCATTGCATTACTGGGCCTGGCCCTGCTGCTCAGTGCCTGCGAAACCATGCAGGTCAGCCATGATTACAACCCTGCTGTCGATTTCGCCCAGTTCCGTACCTGGGCCTGGAAAGACCCTGCCGTGCAATACCAACCCAACAACCCGATGCTTAGAAGCGACCTGACCGAGCAACGCACTGTCTCTTATACACATCT
>NZ_JASJWL010000061.1:0-27807 GCF_035019225.1 Pseudomonas sp. CCC4.1
CCTGAGCGCAGCGAAGGCCGTACGCCAGGGGCAAGCCTTTTTGGTTACTTTTTCGGCGTCTGGAAAAAGTGACTGTTAAACGCAGATGCCGGATATGTACGCGGTACACCAGTTAAACCCTGCAGCGGCTAAATATCCGCCCAGGTTTTACCCTAGCTTTTCTCGTAATAAATCTCGTTGATCCACCACAGCACTTCCCCGCTCGGTGTCTGCACCACTGCCTCGTCGCCCACCTCTTTCTTCAACAGCGCACGGGCCATCGGTGAGTCGATGGAGATGTAGTCGTTGCGTCCGTAGATTTCGTCGTAACCCACAATGCGGAATTTCTTGACGTCCCCGGCCTCGTTTTCAATTTCGACCCAGGCACCAAAAAACACCCGGCCTTCCTGCTCCGGCGAGTAATCAACCACCCGTACATCCTCGAGGCGCTTGCGCAGGTAGCGCACCCGTCGGTCAATCTCGCGCAGCAACTTCTTGTTGTACTGGTAGTCAGCGTTTTCGCTGCGATCACCCAGTGATGCTGCCCAGGTCACCTTGCGTGTGGTATCCGGGCGCTTTTCCCGCCACAGGTAGTCAAGCTCCTGCTTCAGGGCTTCATGGCCTTGCCTGGTGATGATGTTGGTACTCACTCGCGGTCGTTCTCCAGCAGGTTGCATTGGCCAGGGCAGACTCTTAGCACCCCGGCGCGACGAAATACATAGAGGCGCTGATAAAAATCACAAGCGCGGCGACACTCTCACTGTGCCGTGGCCTGGCGATACTGGCGCGGGGTAAAACCGGTCAATGCCTTGAATTGGCGGGTGAACGCGCTGTGGTCGGTGTATCCGCACTGCAGGGCCACCTGAGTAATCGGAATATCGGTCAGCAACAGCCGATGGGCGTGTTCCAGACGCACCTTCTGGATCATCTGCCGTGGCGTCAGGTGAAACACACGCTTGCAGTAGCGCTCCAGTTGCGCCACGGAGATTCCGGCAATACGGGTCAACTCACCCAGGGTAACGCGGCGGTTGAAATGCGTGCGAATGTGCTCATCCACTGCCGCCAGCCGCTGGTACGCCGGGTGGGTATCGCTGGCTGATTGCAAGTCCACGGAGATCCCGGCCAGGCCGATGATCTCGCCCTGGAGATTGTACAGCGGGCGCTTGTGGGTCAGGCACCAGCCAGGCTCCCGGGTCCCGTACAGATGCAGTTCCAGCTGGTCCTCAAGCACCAGCCCCTGCTCCAGCACCTGGCGATCCTGCTCGGTATAGCCCGGCCCCAACTGCGCGGGGAATACCTCGGCGCTGGTTTTGCCGAGCAGGGGTTGCAACTGCTTGAGGCCGCAGCGCTGGACCAGGGTGCGGTTGGCCAGTACATAGCGCGCGGCATTGTCCTTGATGAAGATCGCGGCATTGGGGATGGCATCGAGCATCGGTAGCAACAGGGCTACCCCCGAGAGCAACTGCTCAAGACTCTCGGGGCGGCTCAACTCGCTGCCCTGGCTCAGGATTGCAAAAGCATTCTGCGTCATCAAACTCACTCTCCCACCACTGGCCAGGTATCGGCCGCCTGGGTGCATTGTGCTGATTTCGTCATCGGCTTCAATGGAAAAGATCAATCGTAAACGTTCCCCGACGTTCAATCTAGCGCCATTGCACACCCGCCAACCGTATTGGCGCAATGGCAAATGACATCACACCTGCCTAACCAATAACTCACAAAAAGGCGACGCTATGTCAGGTAAAGGCAAATTCAAGAAACAGCTCTCACTGATGGACCTGACCTTTATCGGTCTGGGTGCCATCTTCGGTTCCGGCTGGTTGTTTGCAGCCAGTCATGTGTCGGCGATCGCTGGCCCGGCTGGGATTTTTTCCTGGCTGCTGGGCGGTTTTTCCGTGCTGTTGCTAGGCATCGTTTACTGCGAGCTGGGCGCTGCCCTGCCGCGCGCCGGTGGCGTCATTCGTTACCCGGTTTACTCCCATGGCCCGTTGCTCGGTTACTTGATGGGCTTTATCACCCTGATCGCCTTCTCCAGCCTGGTGGCAATTGAAGTGGTCGCCGCCCGCCAATACGCCGCGGCATGGTTCCCCGAGCTGACCAAGGCCGGCTCCAGTGACCCTTCGATCCTGGGCTGGCTCCTGCAGTTCGGCCTGCTGTGCCTGTTTTTCATGCTCAACTACCGAAGCGTGAAGACCTTCGCCATGGCCAATAACCTGGTCAGCGTATTCAAATTTATCGTGCCGCTGCTGGTCATCGGCGTGCTGTTCACCTTCTTCAAACCGGAAAATCTCTACGCCCAGGGCTTCGCCCCGTTCGGCCTGTCGGGCGTGCAGATGGCCGTTTCTGCAGGCGGCATTATCTTCGCCTATCTGGGCCTGACACCGATCATTTCGGTGGCCAGTGAAGTGAAGAACCCGCAACGCACCATCCCGATTGCCCTGATCCTGTCGGTCCTGTTGTCGACCGTGATTTATGTGCTGCTGCAAGTGGCCTTCCTCGGCGGCGTACCCTCTGAAATGCTGGCCAACGGCTGGGCCGGCGTGACCAAGGAACTGGCATTGCCCTATCGCGACATCGCCCTGGCTCTGGGTGTGGGCTGGCTGGCTTATCTGGTGGTGGCCGACGCGGTGATCTCGCCAAGCGGCTGCGGCAACATTTACATGAATGCCACGCCGCGGGTGATTTATGGCTGGGCGCAAACCGGCACGTTTTTCAAGATTTTCACCCGCATCGATGAAAAGTCCGGCATCCCGCGCCCGGCGCTGTGGCTGACCTTTGGCCTGTCGGTGTTCTGGACCCTGCCTTTCCCGTCCTGGGAAGCCCTGATCAGCGTGGTATCTGCCGCCCTGGTACTGAGCTACGCAGTGGCACCGGTGTCCGTGGCCGCATTGCGCCGCAATGCTCCAGACATGCCGCGCCCGTTCCGGGTCAAGTGGATGGGAGTGATGGGGCCGCTGTCATTTATCGTCGCTGCGCTGATTGTTTACTGGTCAGGCTGGAACACCGTGTCCTGGCTGCTCGGCCTGCAAATCGTGATGTTCGTGGTGTACCTGCTGTGTTCGCGATTCGTACCGACCAACCACCTGAGCCTGGGCCAGCAAGTACGCTCATCTTTGTGGCTGATCGGCTTCTACGCCGTAACCATGGTGCTGTCCAAACTCGGCACTTTCGGCGGCCTGGGCGTACTTGCCCACCCGTTTGACACCCTGGTCGTCGCAGCTTGTGCGACGGGCATCTATTACTGGGGCGCGGCCACCGGCGTGCCGGCTCATCTGGTCCGGCTGGAAGACGACGAGGACAGCGAAGAAGCCCCGGAACTTGCCAGTAACACCCCGGCCAGCCACGCCACGGGGGCGTTTATCCAGACTTCATCCTGAGACACCGTTAACCACAGTAGTCCTCCGAGCCGTTGTTCTCTTCCAAGGGATACGTTCATGAAGCAAGTCCATATCATTGATTCACATACCGGCGGCGAACCCACCCGCGTGGTGATCAAAGGCTTCCCGCAACTGGCCGGGCGCAGCATTGCCGAGCAGCGCGACACCCTGCGCGACCAGCATGACCAATGGCGCCGGGCCTGCCTGCTGGAGCCCCGAGGCAACGATGTACTGGTCGGTGCACTGTACTGCGAGCCCGTGTCGGCGGATGCCACGTGCGGGGTGATCTTCTTCAACAATGCCGGTTATCTGGGCATGTGCGGCCACGGCACCATCGGCCTGATCGCTTCCCTGCATCACCTGGGCCAGATCGAGATCGGCGAGCACAAGATCGACACCCCGGTCGGCCCGGTCACCGCCACCCTGCATCCAGATGGCAAGGTCACCGTAGGCAATGTGCCCTCCTACCGCTATCGCCAGCAGGTCGCCGTTGAGGTGCCGGGGCATGGCCGTGTGCAGGGCGATATTGCCTGGGGCGGCAACTGGTTCTTCCTGGTCTCCGATCACGGCAAGACACTGCAACTGGACAATGTCGAAGCCCTGACCGAGTACACCTGGACCATGCTCAAGGCCCTTGAGGCACAGGGTATCCACGGCGAAGACGGTGCCCTGATCGACCATATCGAACTGTTTGCCGACGACGACAAGGCCGACAGCCGCAACTTTGTCATGTGCCCGGGCAAGGCCTATGACCGCTCGCCCTGTGGCACCGGCACCAGCGCCAAGCTGGCGTGCCTGGCCGCCGACGGCAAGCTGGCTCCAGGCCAACCCTGGGTGCAGGCCAGCATCACCGCCAGCCAGTTTGTCGGCAGTTATCAATGGGACGGCGAGCGCATTCGCCCGTTCATTACCGGCCAGGCCTATATGACCGCCGACAGCATGCTGCTGATCGACGAAAGAGATCCTTTCGCGTGGGGCATTTAAGCCCTTCGCCGTAAACACATCCGAATAAACGACTCGAGGAGTTAGAACAATGAGCGATAACATTTTCACCGGTTGCATGCCTGCCCTGATGACCCCTTGCACCGCCGAGCGCAAGCCGGACTTCGACGCGCTGGTGGCCAAGGGCCGCGAACTGATCGATATCGGCATGAGTGCCGTGGTGTACTGCGGCTCCATGGGTGACTGGCCTTTGCTGACCGAAGCCGAGCGCCAGGAAGGTGTGGCACGCCTGGTAGCTGCGGGCATCCCAACCATCGTCGGCACCGGCGCCGTAAACAGCCGCGAAGCGGTGTCCCATGCGGCACACGCTGCCAAAGTTGGCGCCCAGGGCCTGATGGTGATTCCACGCCTGCTGTCCCGTGCAGCCTCGCCTGCTGCGCAAAAAGCTCACTTCGCCGCCATCCTGCAAGCCGCTCCACAGCTACCGGCGGTTATCTACAACAGCCCGTACTACGGCTTCGCCACCCGCGCCGACCTGTTCTTCGAACTGCGTAGCCAATACCCGAACCTGATCGGCTTCAAAGAGTTCGGCGGTGCTGCCGACATGCGTTACGCCGCCGAACACATCACTTCCAAAGACGATGATGTGACCCTGATGGTCGGCGTCGACACCCAGGTTGTGCATGGCTTCGTCAACTGCAACGCCACCGGCGCCATTACCGGCATCGGCAACGCCCTGCCTCGCGAAGTGCTGCACCTGGTGGCCCTGAGCAAGCAAGCGGCCAAGGGCGACCCTAAAGCCCGTCGCCTGGCCCGCGAGCTGGAAGCCGCCCTGGCGGTGCTCTCGTCGTTCGATGAAGGCACTGACCTGGTGCTCTACTACAAGCACCTGATGGTGCTCAATGGCGACAGAGAATACAGCCTGCACTTCAACGACACCGATGCGCTGAGCGATGCCCAACGCCACTACGCCGAGAACCAGTACAGCCTGTTCCGCCAGTGGTACAAAACCTGGTCCGCCGAACAGAACGTCGCCTGACCCGCAGCGCAGCCCTGCATCCCTGAACAGCGGCGCACATCATGTGCGCCGCCTTGTTCCAGCCAACCCATTTTAGGAACACGCCATGACTCTGACAGGCAACATGCTGATCGGTCAGCAAGCCATCACCGGTAACCGCGAAGCGATCCGGGCGATCAATCCCGCCACCGGCACTGTGCTCGAACCGGCCTACCTTGGCGGCGGCAGCGAACATGTCGAGCAGGCGTGCACCCTGGCCCAGGAGGCTTTTGACAGCTTTCGCGAGACCTCACTGGAAACTCGCGCCACTTTTCTGGAAACCATCGCCGCTGAAATCGAAGCCCTTGGCGATGAATTGATTGACCGCGCCGTCAGCGAATCAGGCCTGCCACGCCCGCGCATCGTCGGTGAACGCGCACGTACCTGCCAGCAACTGCGTACCTTTGCCCGTACCGTACGCGCTGGAGAATGGCTGGATGTGCGGGTCGACAACGCGCTGCCCGAGCGCCAACCACTGCCCCGTGCAGATTTGCGCCAACGCCAGGTGCCACTGGGCCCGGTGGCCGTATTCGGTGCCAGCAACTTCCCGCTGGCCTTCTCCGTGGCCGGTGGCGACACTGCCTCGGCGCTGGCGGCCGGCTGCCCGGTGGTAGTCAAGGCCCACAGCGCCCACCCTGGCACCAGCGAACTGGTTGGCCATGCGATTGCCCGTGCGGTGAAAGAATCGAACCTGCCTGAAGGGGTCTTTTCCCTGTTGTTCGGTTCCGGCCGTGAAGTCGGTGTTGCCCTGGTCAGCGATCCACGCATCAAGGTAGTCGGCTTTACCGGCTCGCGCAGTGGCGGCATGGCTTTGTGCAAAGTGGCAGCAGCACGCCCCGAACCCATCCCGGTGTATGCGGAGATGAGCTCGATCAACCCGGTACTGCTGTTCCCCGCTGCGCTGCAGGCTCGCGGCGAATCACTGGCGCAGGGCTTTGTTGCATCTCTGACCCAGGGTGCAGGCCAGTTTTGCACCAACCCGGGTCTGGTTATCGGCCATCAAGGGCCGGCACTGGATAGGTTTATCAGCACAGCTGCCCGGCTGGTCCAGCAAAGCCCGGCCCAGACGATGCTCACTCCCGGGATTTTCCAGGCCTATGAAGCCGGTATTGGCTCTTTGCAGGGACTGAACAGTGCTCAAGAGGCCGCTGCCGGCTTGAGGGGGGAGACACCCAACCAGTGCCAGGCCCATCTGTTTGTGACCCGGGCCGGGGACTTCCTCGCCGACCCTGCATTGCAGGCCGAAGTCTTTGGTGCTGCGGCGCTGGTGGTGCAATGCGCCGATGACGAGGAGATCCGCCAGGTGCTCGAGCACCTTGAAGGCCAATTGACCATCACCCTGCAACTGGATGAAGCCGACCTCGACACTGCCAGGGCCATGCTTGCGACCCTGGAACGCAAGGCTGGTCGCTTGCTGGTCAATGGCTGGCCAACGGGGGTTGAGGTGTGCGACGCGATGGTCCACGGCGGGCCTTTCCCGGCAACTTCGGACACCCGCACCACCTCGGTTGGCACTGCGGCCATCCAGCGCTTCCTGCGTCCTGTCTGCTATCAGGACTTCCCTGACAGCCTGTTGCCGACGGCACTCAAGCGCGCCAACCCGCTGCACTTGCGCCGCCTGCTCGATGGCCACAGAGAAGTACTGGAAAATGCCTGATCACTTCGCTGGAAACACAGCTGACATTGCCGTGGTCGGCGCCGGAATCATCGGCGTCGCCTGTGCCCTGCAACTGGCGCGCCAGGGCCAGCGGGTGGTGGTCATCGACCCGCAGGAGCCGGGCCATGGCGCCTCATTCGGCAATGCCGGGCACCTGGCCACCGAACAGGTGTTCCCGATTGCCGACCTGTCGATTCTCAAGCGTTTGCCGGCCATGCTGATGGACCCGATGGGCCCCCTGCGCCTGGACTGGAAATATATGCCCCGGGCCCTGCCGTGGTTCACGCGTCTGCTGCTGAACCTGCGCAAGGCGCCCTTTCAGCGCACTGTAGCCGGTATTCGGGCCCTTAACGAAAGCAGCCTGGGTGCCTGGCACAGGCTACTGGAGGGCATTGACTGCCCGGGCCTGATGCGCGAAGACGGTTCGTTGCTGGTGTACGAACGTTCCGAGTCCCGGCAGCCACTTCTGGCACTGCAGGCACGCATGCGCCAGCAGCAGGTACCGGTCGAGTTCTGGGAGGCCAGGGCCATACACAAGGCAGCGCCGCAACTGAGCGAGCAGATTCAGGGCGGGTTGTTTTTTCCGGCCACGGGGCACTTTATCGACCCCTATCGCGTGGTTTGCGAACTGGTAGAGGCTGCCAGAAAGTGCGGTGTGCAGTTTCTCAAGCAACAGGTCACAGGCGGGCAACTGAGTGAGGCCGGAGTTTCTCTGATGACAGCCCAGGGCCAGGTGTCCGCCCGCCGGGTCGTGATCGCCTGCGGCGCCCACTCGGCCAAACTCACCGCAACCCTGACCGGCAAGCACGTTCCGTTGGATACCGAACGCGGTTACCACCTGATGCTGCCCCACGAGCATGACCGGCTGCCGTTTGCCGTCACCTCACTGGAACGCAAATTCATCATGACCCCGATGAGCGATGGCTTGAGGCTGGCGGGTACAGTTGAATTTGCCGGCCTGGAAGCGCCGCCGAGCATGGAGCGCGCCTGGCAGCTGCATCGCCTGAGCAAAGGGTTGTTGCGCCATGACCTTAGCGCTGAAGACGCGACGCCATGGATGGGCTTTCGCCCGTCGTTGCCGGACTCACTGCCGATCATCGACCGGGTGTGCGACGGCAAGGTACTGCTTGCCTTCGGCCATCAGCATTTGGGCCTGACCCAGGCAGCGGTAACGGCTGAACTGATCGCGCAGTTGGCGGGGGCAACCAGTGCCCACGCGCTGCCTGAGTTGCACCCTTACCGGCTGGAGCGTTTCTGATCCCATCCGTAGCAGCTGCAGAAGGAACGAGGCTGCTACGGGGTTGGAGCCTCAGCGCAGGATTATCAACCCCTGCCGACAAACACGGGTGAGGTTGTGAATCACCCGCTCGGCATTTTCAGCATCGGGGGACTGGATCACCGCCAGGTCAAAACTGTCAGCGGCAAATCGCGCCAGTTGATCGCCCTCTTCCACAAACTGGATCAGAAACGCCGTAGGCCGCCCTTTGCGGCGTGGCCAGCCATCGAGATAGCGCAGCAACGTAGGCTGATGCTTACCGCCCAGGAGGATTTTTGGGTTGCGCAAGGTTGGGCTGGCCGAGATCGGCGCAAGACGTACAAGGGGACGTGGGTGACTCATGTATCGGTTCTCCGCCTCAAGATTCTGCGTGGCAGGTGAGAGGCAACACCGAACCAGCGCTTTAGCGGTATTTCAAGGCCTGTTTCAAGCCTCTTAGACGGTCTGTGACCCTCTGGCGCCCCGCAAGTAGCTGTTTAAATCGGCGCAAGAAAACATCCTAGATAAACCTGCTTACTACTGTCAACAATCATCTGGAACGAAAAAGGCCCGCTCTGGGCGGGCCTTTTCACTGGCATCGGGTTTTCAGTCAGCTAGTGCACGATCGATCGACAACTTGCCTGCACCTTCGATCAGCACTGCCACGGTACCACCCAGCAAGGCCAGGGCGAATTCATAGCCGTTGTTGGCCATAAACAGGCCATTGCTGATATGCACCGAGAAGATCGCCACCAGCAACGTAAACGACAGGCCCAGGGCTGCAGGGCGCGCCAGCAAGCCGATAATCAGCGCCAGACCGCCCAGAAACTCGGTACCGCCCGCCAGCACTGCCATCAACATGCCCGGCGCCAGGCCAATGCTCTCCATCCATTGCGCCGTGCCCGCCAGGCCCCCGCCGCCAAACCAGCCGAACAGTTTTTGCGAACCGTGGGCGGCAAAGATAATACCGACGAAAATACGCAAGACCGTCAAACCATAACCTGCGCGGCTGCCCAGTACGGTATGGATCAATTTGCTCATGATGGAATCCTTTAAGTCATCAGTTGGGGAATGCTCGCCATACTAATCAGTTTTTATAATGTTAAAAGTCGAATAAACCTGACAAAACAATCAAATTATTCGATTATTTGCGTGTGACCAGTTCAGCTTTTGCCGGTTCCAGGGAATCCCGCTCCCGGTCAAAGGCCAAATAGTATTTATTCACGCTATTAACATAGCTGACAGCCCCCATTCCCACCTGCTCCATGGCAATACGTTCCACCTGAAAGAACCATTGATTGGGGTTCAGGCCGCGTCGCCTGGCTTCAGCCCGCATGCCCTGCACCCGCTCCGGCCCCATGTTGTAAGCCGCCAGCACAAACGCCATGCGCTCACGCTCGTTGAGCTTGGGGCTGGCAAAGAACTTGCGGCGGATCAGCGACAGATACCGGGCACCGGCCTGCACATTGCTATCGACATTTTGAATATTGTTGACCCCCACCCGCCGGGCGGCCGAGGGGGTAATCTGGAGTAGCCCTGTCGCCCCGCCGCTGCCTTTGGCTTCAGGGTTGAGGGTAGACTCCTTGAATGCCAGCGCTGCCAGGTTCAACCAGTCCATGCCCTGTTGCCGGGCATGTTTTTGCAACACCGGGCGCAGTTTTTCAAGCTGCTGGCGATCGGCCCGGGCCAACGGGTAATGCACCCGGTACAAACGTCGGTATACCCGCTCAAAGGCCACATCCTGATCGGCCGGGGCCTTGTAGCCATCGAGAAACCGGTCGATGCTGGCCCGCAACATCGACGCATCACGGCGTACATACCAGTGCATGGCCTCGGGCTCGCTGACCAGCACCTTGCGGTCAAAACGCAGCTTGGGCATCAGCGTGGCCCAGCGCTCGGCAATCGGGCGCTCCACGATGGTCAAATGAAAAATCCCGGCCTGCACCATCTCCAGCACATCCTCCACCGCCAGGGTCGGATCTACCCACTCAATCTTCACCGGGGGCAGTTTGCGCAAGGCCAGTTTTTGATTGATCAAATTGACCGAGGCTCCCGCCGCACTGCCGGTGGTCAACGCCACGGTGCGGCCCGACAGTTGCTCAAGGCGGGTAAAGCGCCGCTCGCCCTTGACCCCCACCAACAACAAGGGCACATCGTCGACGATCGGATCACTGGCGCTGATGGCGCGGCTGGGCTTGAAATCGATCAACTCACCCGGGGCAACTACATCGCCTTCACCCCGGGACAATGCGCCCAGCAGTTGATCCTTGGCTTTAGGGATGATCTTGAGGGTTATTTCCTGGCCATCGCGGGCATGGCTGTTGAGGTAGCGTTCAAACGCACGCAGACGATGGTATTCAACGCCAATCGCCTGCCCCTGCACCTCGCCCGAGCTGTTGCGGCTTTGATTGACCAGCACCCGCAACACCTGACTGCTGCGGATTTGCGCCAGATCGCGGACCTGACTTGGCTGCCCGACCTGTAAAGGTCCGGTCAGGCGTGCCAGTGCCGGTAGCGGCAACAGCAGCAGGCACAGCGCAATCAATAGCGTCGGTCTTGTCATCCGTTCTCCGGAAAGAATACAGCCCAGCACCCGGTCGGTTTCCCGACAACCGGTTGCCTCAAGTGAGGCTTTCAAGCGCTGGAATCAGCGCGCAAAACAGTCAATGCGTCCTTTAAACAACCGGGCATTGCGTTGTTGCGGCATTCAAAGACAACCATAACTGTCTGTAGTTCTTGGTTTTTCTTGTAAATCTACAGCTCTGATATGCTGCGAGGCCTGTGGCCTGAGGTAAAACCATGCAACTCATTGATATCGGCGTCAACCTGACCAACCCAAGCTTTGACGGCAAACACCAGGCCGTGCTGGACCGTGCCTACGCGGCCGGGGTGTGCCAATTGGTGTTGACCGGCACCAGCGTCGAAGGCAGCGAACAGGCCTTGCAACTGTGCCGCGAGCTGGACGAAAGCGGCCAGCGGCTGTTCTCTACGGCCGGCATTCACCCGCACTCGGCCAGTGACTGGAACGGCGACAGCGCCCGCCAGTTGCTTGCCCTGCTCAAGGAACCGGGCGTGTGTGCGGTGGGTGAATGCGGGCTGGACTTCAACCGCGACTTTTCGCCCCGCGCCCAGCAGGAGAAAGTGCTGGAAGAACATCTGGCGCTGGCTGTTGACCTGCAACTGCCGGTTTTTCTGCATGAGCGTGATGCCAACCAGCGTTTGCTGGAAATCCTGCGCGACTTTCGCGACCGCTTGCCGGCTGCTGTGGTGCATTGCTTTACCGGCGAGAAAAAGGCGCTGTTCAGCTACCTCGACCTTGACCTGCATATCGGCATTACCGGCTGGATCTGCGACGAACGCCGCGGTACCCACCTGCACCCGCTGGTACGTGATATCCCGCGCGGTCGCCTGATGCTCGAAAGTGATGCGCCGTACCTGTTGCCCCGCACCCTGCGGCCCAAACCGAAAAATGGTCGCAACGAACCGGCCTACCTGACCGATGTGCTGCGCGAAGTGGCCGTGCACCGTGGCGAAAGCGAGCAGGACCTGGCCGAACACACCACCGCGTGTGCACGGGCGTTTTACGGGTTGCCGGTACTGACAGACTGACGCCCGCTCCCACGCAGTGCCTCTTTTGACCCACATCAACAAGATTGTCACTGAATAGCGGCACAATGATGGCACCTTGCCAATATTGTTTGCGCCAATTCAGAGAAGACCTCCCATGGGCACCTGGCTTAGCAACATCTCGCTCAAATACAAATTCTGGGCTGTCAACGCGGTGGCTTTTGTCACCACACTGCTGCTGGTGCTCTACGCCGTGCAGCTGGAACAGCAATCGCGCAGCAACGCCGCCCAGGCCAACGCCCGGGCCCAGGCGCAATTGCTCAGTGCCTGGCCTGCCGGGCAGCCCTTGCCCGAGGCCAGCCAATTGCTGCCCCTGGCGCCCGACCAGATCGCCAGCGTCAACGATCAACCCCTGCCGCAACTGGGCAACGCCAACGGCTGGGTCTCAATCAATCCCATGCCGTTGTTCGGCCACAATCTGCTGCTGGGCGCCGAGGTACTGACCCGCGACGACGGACAAAAAATCGCCGTGCTGGCCCATACACCTAGCCTGGCCCAGGTGTTTGTCGAGCGGCTGCCCAACTATGCCGCCGCCGTGCTGATCCTGATGCTGGCCATGCTCTGCGCTTCGCAGTTGCTGATCCGCTTCCTGCTGAGCCAGCTCAACACCCTCAAGGACGTGATGCTGCATGTGGAGAAAACCGGTGACCTGTCCGCCCGGGTGCCCCTGGCGTGTACCGATGAGGTCGGGCAGATGGCCAGCGCCTTCAATGCCATGCAGGCCGGTTACCAGCGGGTGGTGAACACCGTGGCCCAAACCGCAGCGCAACTGGATGCCGGAGCCGCGCGCCTGGCCAGCAGCATGGACGAGGTGCGCCACGGCATGCTCGGCCAGCAAAGCGAGACCGACCAGGCCGCCACCGCAATCAATGAAATGTCGGCCACGGTCTACCATATTGCGCAACACGCTGGGGCTACCCGCGACCTGTCGCAAACCGCAGACAACCTGGCGGGGAGTGGCCAGCAGGTGGTCAGCCGCGTGCAACAGTCAATCGCCAGCCTGTCCACCGGGGTGCAAACCACTGCAGAAATGATCCAGCAACTGGCCCAGGACAGCCAGAAGATCAACGGCGTGGTCAGTGTGATTCACAGCATCGCCGAACAGACCAACCTGCTGGCGTTGAACGCGGCCATCGAAGCGGCTCGCGCAGGTGAAATGGGTCGTGGCTTTGCCGTGGTCGCCGATGAAGTGAGGCACCTGGCCAAACGCGTGCAGACATCCACGGACGAAATCACCGCCATGGTTTCGGCCTTGCAGGCGGGCACCCGCGACGCCGTGGATTTTATGCAGGAAAGCTCGTTCAAGGCCGACGACTGCGTGCAGCAGGCCCAGGAAGCGGGCGCGGCATTGGCCGAGATCACTCACGCCGTGGCGCAAATGCGCGAAAGCAACACCCAGATTGCCGTGGCCGCCGAGCAGCAAAGCCAGGTCGCGGAAGAGATGAACCGGGCAGTGGTGAGCATCCGCGATGTCACCGAAAACACCGTGCAACAGACCGTCGACTCGGCCACTACCAGCAATGAACTGGCAACCCTGGCAGGCGAGTTGAATCGGGCGATTGGTCAACTAAAGCTATAAGGCCAATAGCCATTGTTGATTCGCCGCAGGGTGATCATAAATCTATGATTTGTTTATCCGGTTCAGCCCAGGCTGAACCCTCGAACAAGGAGAGCAATCATGGGCAAACGTCATCCAAATCTACCGGCCTGGCAATGGCGCTCCAACCCGCACGGCCAGCAAAACACCGCGTATCAGGCAATCAACCTGATCGCAGTGCCGATGATGGTGGTGGCTTTTCTGTTGCTGGTGTCGGGCGTCTTCAGTGAAAACGCCACCAGCGCGGTGATCGGTCTGGTTGCCCTGTTTGCGGCCCTGATCCTGCAACGCCAGGGCCACAAGGCCACCAGCGCAACGGATAACAGCCAGACCTTCTGATCAACCGAACACGGCTACGGTCTGGCGGCTGAGCGCAATCAGCTCGCCGCCTGGGCCCCACAGGTTGGCCGCCACATGGCCGTAGCCATCCCGCGCATGTTCGATGACGGCCAGGTACTTGCACCACTGCAACGTGCTGACCCTAGGCAGTGGCTGCACGAACTCGATGGTCCAGGTCAGCGTGCTGCCTGCTGTCGGCTTGTTCAGTAACGGCAGCAGTGCAGGCGGCCAGGTATCGACCAGCGCCAGCAAATGGGTTTCTGTCAGAGGTTCGTCCTCAACACCGCCATCAAAACGTACCCAGCCGCCCATTTCCCGCGTTCCACGACCGCTAAACGGCAGTGCGCCCACGGCCCAGGCCATGGACAAATGACGCATAAACTCCGGGGTAACGCCTTTGATATAGGGCAACAGCGGGCAATCTTCGGGCGCCTTCATCTCAGGCGCAGGCAAGCCGTCTACGTTCGCCACTGACTCCCGCGCAGCGCCAAAGCTGCCTTGTACCAGGGTCATGACCTGACCGTCCTGCACCACCCGCCCCAGCACCTGGCTGACCGCCTTGCCTTCGCGCAGCACCTCAACCTCGAAACGCACCGGTACATCGGCGGCCACCGGCCCGACAAAACTCACTGCCAATGAGCGCAATGCCCGCTCGACAGGCACATGGGCGCGCATGGCTTCGTACTGCAAAGCCACCAACAGGCCGCCAAAGCTGGCGCGGCCCTGGCCCCAATCGGCCGGAATGGTCACGTCCAAAGGCGTGTTGCGCACCGCCGCAACCAATTCGCAAAACTGCATAAGCACCTCGAAACAGATAAATATGACGAGATACTACCCATCCATCTGACTCTGCACAGTGCTGTATCGGCCAAAGATCAGGAGTGAAAGCAAGCCGCACTCAATTTGACCAACGCCTTGTCAGCGCGTTTTTCGCCGTGCTCAAGGGTGGCCTGCCATTGCGCCACACAGGGTTGCAAGTCGGCGTGTTGCCCGGCCTGCAGCAACCATTGCCAGGCATCGTGCCACTCGCCCAGCGCCTGCTGTGCCCCCTTGAGGCGCGCCAGCACCAAGGGCGGCAGCTGGTTCAACTCCGGGTAGGCTTCAGCGGCATAGCGTACGCGCTTGATCAGCAACCTTACGCGATGGCGGTCATGGCCAGGGTCATTGAGAGCGTTTTCCAGGGTTTTCCACTGTTTTTCCAGGACCTTTGCGATCCGCTGGCGCAAACCACGCAGCAGGCCTTCTCGCTCGGCAGCACGCAAAAAGCGCGGAAACACCTCGAGGATCATCAACAGTTGAGCCAACTGCTCACTGTCGGCCACCCGGGCATAACTGCCGGCCAACTGTTGCGTGCGGCGTTGCGCCTGCGCCGTGTAGCCGTGCGCCTGCAAATGTGCCGCCAGCACTTCAAGATCACGCAGGGGGGTGGTCAACACGCCAACCTGGGATGCAGACATTTCAAGTTGCACAACCCCCGGCAACCCGCGCAAAGGCCGCAACAGGCTGCGCAAGCGGCGCACAGTGGTGCGCAGGTCGTGCAGGGCTTCCGGGTCCGTATCGGCTTCCAGACGCGCCTGACAGGCCAGTAACCTGACCTCCAGACGCACGATGTTTGCCACTATCCGGTCAACCAGCTCAGACATCCTCACCCTCCCCCTTTACCGCTGCGCTTCAACGCCCGGCGCGGGATTCACGAATATAGAAACGCGCCTTCTCGGCTTTTTTGGTGCAACCCTCAAAGGCTTCAAATTGCTGCTGGGTCTTGGCCGCCGTCAACAAGGACAAGGCCTTGGAGTAGCTGACAGTCCCGGCGAAGCCTTCCGCCTTGGCCAGGTCCAGTTCATGCCAGGCCGAATCCAGGTTCGTCGCACAGCTGTCGCGATACGCCTTGGTCCCCGCACAACCTGCCAACGCCAGCGCGATCAGCGGTACACAAATCCATGCTTTCATGTTGTTTTCCTCAGAAATTAAAGTTCAGTGCAATCTCAGACGAACAACCTGCATAAAAGTGCCACAACGTAAAAATCAAAAAAACCGGCAACACCTACCCGTCATTGCTACAAGGCACTAGCCTAGCTGGTAGATACGCGTTCATGCCAAAAGCTGTCACTCAGGGTCACAAAAAGGCATTGTGAGTGACTGTCAGGCGAAGGTGGGGTTCATGAAAAAACGTATTGCATTGGTATTGGGCTCCGGCGGTGCCCGGGGCTATGCCCATATCGGCGTGATTGAAGAGCTGGAAAGCCGCGGCTATGAAATCGCCTGTATCGCCGGTTGCTCGATGGGCGCAGTGGTGGGCGGGATTTACGCCGCCGGCAAACTGGACATGTACCGGGACTGGATTCAAAGCCTGGACTACCTCGATGTGCTGCGCCTGGTGGATGTCAGCTTCCGGCTTGGAGCGATTCGCGGTGAAAAGGTCTTCGGCCAGATCCGCAATATGGTCGGTGAAATCAATATCGAGGACCTGCGCATCCCCTACACTGCCGTCGCCACCGACCTCACCCACCAGCAGGAAATCTGGTTTCAGGAGGGCTGCCTGCACCAGGCCATGCGCGCCTCGGCAGCGATCCCCAGCCTGTTTACCCCGGTGATGCAGGGCAACCGCATGCTGGTGGACGGCAGCCTGCTCAACCCGCTGCCCATCGTGCCGGTGGTGTCCAGCCACTGCGACCTGATCGTCGCCGTCAACCTCAACTCCACCCACCAGAGCCACTACCAGTTGCCGGTGATCCAGCGCCCGGCGGCTTTCAAGGGGCGCTTTGACAACCTGATGAGTTCGCTGGGCTCGCGCATGCCGTTTCGCAACAAACAGGCCGAGCACTTGCTCAACCTCGAACAGGAACTGCTCAACCCCCAGGCCGAGCCGCTGGCCCAGGCAAAGCCCAATCCCTGGCTCGACACACCGCAAACCGCCTCCCCTGCCGCTGAAGAGGGCTCGCCCAAGTCAGCCACCGGCTCGGTGATCATCGACAACGTCGGCCCGGCCTCGCTGCTGGACTTGATCAACCAGAGCTTCGAGGTCATGCAGACTTCACTGGCGCAATACAAGATCGCCGGTTACCCGCCCGATATCCTGATCAACGTGCCCAAGCGGGTGTGCCGGTTTTTCGAGTTCTACAAAGCCCAGGAGCTGATCGCCCTGGGCCGCCTGATTGCAAAAGACACCCTGGACCGTTACGAAAAGGACGAGGCGTCCAACAACCGGTAGCCAACCCCGGCTTCGGTCACGATATACCGTGGCCGGGTCGGATCATCCGCCAGTTTCTGGCGCAAATGGCCAACGACAATTCTCAGGTAATGGCTGTTTTCGACATGGCTCGGGCCCCAGATATCCTTGAGCAATTGCTGCTGGGTAATGACCCGCCCCGGATGACGCGCCAAGAGCGCCAGCACCGCGTATTCCTTGCGGGTCAGCGCCACTTCGACGCCATCGAGCAGCACACGGCGGAACGCCAGGTCGACGGTCAAGGGGCCGAGTTCAAGCGCCGACTCCCGGGTTTCGCCCACAGGCGCCTGGCGCAACAAGGCCCTGATTCGTGCCAGAAACTCCTGGATGCCGAAGGGTTTGGTCACGTAATCGTTGGCCCCGCCGTCCAGTGCCTGGACTTTTTGCGCTTCGCTGGCGCGCACCGAGAGCACCAGTACCGGCGCATTTGACCACTCGCGAAACTCGCGCAGTACCTGTTGGCCATCCATGTCCGGCAAGCCCAGGTCGAGCACCAGCACATCGGGCCGTCCGAGCGCTGCCTGGCTCAAGCCATCGGCCCCGGTCGCGGCCTCCAGCACGGTGTATCCCTGGGACACCAGGCTGATACGCAGGAATTTGCGAATCTGCGGTTCATCGTCGATGACCAAAATGGTCGCGCTCTGGCTCATGACTTGTTACCGCAATAGAGGGATAGTCAAAGAATATCAGTCTTCACTTTCCAGCCCTTCATTCTCGGGGCACGGTTGAAGGCTTAACGGCAAATACAGGGTAATGCACGTACCCTGCCCGCCGATGCCTTCGCCGACGCTGACCCGCCCGCCGTGGGCCCCCACCATGCCCTGGCAGATGGCGAGCCCCAGGCCCGTGCCTTGCCCGCCGCGATCGCCCCGTGCGGCGGTATAAAACATATCGAAAATCTTCACCCTGTCCTCCTCGGGGATCCCCGGGCCCTGGTCACTGACGGCAAACCACAATTCGCTTTCATCGGCTCCCGCCGTTAATTGCAACTGGCCATGGGGAGGTGAAAAGCGCGCAGCGTTTTCCAGCACATTGACCAGCGCCTGCTCGATCAGGGCGCCATGCACGTGCAACAGCGGCAATTGCGCCGCAACATCCACCTGCACCTGCAAGGGCGCCAGCACCGCACGCAAGCGGTTCAAGGCGCTGCCGGCAATGTCGGCAGGTGACACCCAGTCGCGCGCCAGCTTGAGCGCACCGTGGCCCAGGCGGGTCATGTCCAGCAGGTTCTGGATGTAGCGGTCCAGACGCTCGGCCTCATCGCGGGTGCCTTCGAGCAACTCGCGGCGATCGCTCAACGGGATCGCCTCGCCCAGGGCCAGCAAGGTGTCGATACTGCCGCGCATGCTGGTCAGCGGTGTGCGCAGATCATGGGACACCGATGCCAGCAGTGCGCTGCGCAACTGCTCGGTTTCGCCGTGCAGGCGGGCCGCTTCCAGGTCCTGGGCCAAGCGCGCGCGCGCCAGTGCCTGGGCCAGGGGTTGGCTCAAAGCCATCAGTAGCCGACGACGCTGGCCAGTTAGTGAATGGCCCTGTCTGGTGCACACGCCGAGCAAGGCCAATGGCCCCTCCTCGGCGCTGATCGGCCACCACCACCAACGGCCCATCGGCAAAGTGCCCGTACCCTTGCCTGCAGGCTGGTCGTGGGCCCAGGCCCAGTCAGCAGCGGCGCGCTCCGCTTCGCAGAACTGTAACGGCCCGCCGCTTTCAACGTCCCAGCCGCCATTGCCATCGCGATTGAGCAGGCATATGTCCAGCTCTTTCCAGCCGCTCAAATGCTGCCCGGCAGCATTGACCACAGCCTTGCGGTCGGTCGCGGCGGTAAGCTTGCGTGACAGGTCGAGAAGCTCGGTGGTTTCGTGCTGAGTGTCGCGCAAGGCCTGCAACTGCCGGCGCTGGCGAGCCGCCAGTTTGCCAGTGAGCGCCGCCATCAACAGAAAGAACAACAACGTCAGCACATCTTCTTCGCGCTGGATGCTGAACGAGAAATTGGGCGGAATAAAGAGGAAGTCATAGGCCAGAAATGACAGCGCCGCACAGGCCAATGCTGGCCCCAGGCTGCTGCGCACGGCCACCAGCAGCACGGCAGCCAGAAACACCAGGGAGATATTGGGCAGCGCCAGTACGCTGGATACTCCCCAGGCCAGGGCACTGGCCAGTAGCGTGGCAAGCAGCGCCAGGCCGTAGTCGAACCACACCAGTGAGTGTTCCGGGCGGTTGGTGACAGGTACAGGGGACTGCTCGTTGTCGAGCACGTTGATTTCCAGGCCATGGGCGTCACGCAACAAGCGCGCCGCCAGTCCGCCGCCAAACAGGCGACGGCGCCAGGTCAACCGCGACTGACCCACCAGCAGCAAGCTGGCACGGCGTTCGCCGGCATGCTGGATCAGGGTTTTGGCCACTTCACCGGCACGCAGCAACACCACCTCGCCACCCAGGCGCTCAGCCAGTTGCTGGGCGCTTTGCAGACGCAAGCGTGATTGCTCGTCGCGCGCCGTGCCGTTATCCACATGCACCAGACTCCAGGGCAGATGCCGACGCTCCGCGACCCGGCTGGCATGCCGCACCAGGCGCTCGGCATGGGTATCGCCGTCGATCCCCACCAGCAAACGCCCGCGCAGCGCCGGGGCCGATTGCCCCTGCTGGCGATAGCCCTTGTCCAGTTCATCGTCGACATACACCGCAGCGGTCTGCATTGCCAGTTCGCGCAAAGCATTGAGATTGGTCTGGCTGAAAAACGCATCAATCGCTGCCCGTGCCTGCTCAGGTACATACACCTTGCCCTCGCGCAGCCGCTCCAGCAGTTCCCGGGGCGGCAGGTCGATCAGCAGCAGTTCGTAGGCTTCCTGCACAACCCAGTCCGGCAGGGTCTCACGCACCTGGACCCCGGTGATGCCGCGCACCTGATCGTTGAGACTTTCCAGATGCTGGACGTTGACCGTGGTGTACACATCGATCCCGGCCGCGAGCAATTCCTGCACATCCTGCCAGCGCTTGGCGTGACGGCTGCCGGGGGCATTGCTGTGGGCCAGCTCATCGACCAGTACCAGCTTGGGTCTGGCGGCAAGCAGGCCGTCGAGGTCCATTTCCTCAAGCTGCACGCCGCGATAATCCGAGCGCAGCATGGGCTGCTGGGGCAAGCCATTGAGCAAGGCCTCGGTCTCGGCGCGGCCATGGGTTTCGACCACCCCGGCCAGTACTTCGACACCCTGGCGCAGTTGCGTATGAGCCGCTTGCAGCATCGCGTAGGTTTTGCCCACGCCGGGTGCCGCGCCGAGAAACACTTTAAGCCGGCCACGGCCTGCGCGCGGTAGATCGGCTAGCAACGCATCGGCGCGGGCGGAATGAGTCATGGGGGGGTTCCTGATAAATTGTGTGACTGAAAGCTTTACCCTCACCCCAGCCCTCTCCCGGAGGGAGAGGGAGCTGATATGTGGTTTTCTTGAAGACGCGTGCGGTCAGTCCCCTCTCCCTCCGGGAGAGGGTCAGGGTGAGGGGCTCTTCAACTGCGCCAATGCCCTGTTCAACAGCAGCACGTTAACCACCGGCGGCCCCACCAACGGCCGCTCGATATGCTCCGCGACCAGTTGTTCAACAGCCTGTACCGGCAAGCTGCGAGCAGCAGCGACACGGGCTAGTTGATAGCGTATTGCCTCTGGTGGCAAGTGCGGGTCCAGCCCGCTGCCCGAGGTGGTCAGCAGCGCCAGGGGTACCGGCCCCTGGCCCGGCACGGCAAGCTGGGCGGCACTGTCCTTGACCCGTGTCGCCAGCGCCGGATTGCTCGGTGCAAGGTTGCTGGCCGAACTGGCCACGGTGGCAAACGCTCCCGCCGATGGCCGTGGGTGAAACCAGCTGTCACCACTGAAATCCTGCGCAATCAATGCCGACCCCAGCACCTTGCCGGCACTGTCACGGACCAGGCTGCCATTGGCCTGTTCGGGGAACGCCAGCTGGGCAATGCCGGTGACGGTCAGCGGGTAGATCACGCCGGTAATGGCGGTCATCAACAGCATCAGGCTCAGGGCCGGACGTAAAAAAGTGCTCATGGTGTAACCCTCCAATGCTTAAACCAGATGCAACGCGGTGAGCAGCATGTCGATCAGCTTGATGCCCACAAACGGCACCACCAGCCCGCCCACGCCATAGATCAGCAGGTTGCGGCGTAACAGGTGCGCCGCACTGGCCGCCTGCACCCGCACACCGCGCAATGCCAGCGGGATCAGCACCACGATGATCAGCGCGTTGAATACGATGGCTGACACAATCGCGCTTTGCGGGCTCTGCAGGCCCATCACGTTGAGCACGCCCAGTTGCGGGTAAATCGAAGCAAACAGCGCCGGCAGGATCGCGAAGTACTTGGCCACGTCGTTGGCGATCGAGAACGTGGTCAATGCGCCACGGGTCACCAGTAACTCCTTGCCGATCTGCACCACATCCAGCAGCTTGGTGGGGTCGCTGTCCAGATCCACCATGTTCGCGGCTTCGCGGGCCGCCTGGGTGCCGTCGTTCATGGCCATGCCCACATCGGCCTGGGCCAGGGCCGGAGCGTCGTTGGCGCCATCACCGCACATCGCCACAAGGCGGCCGTCATTTTGCTCATGGCGAATGCGCGCCAGTTTTTTCTCCGGTGTGGCCTCGGCCAGCACGTCATCCACCCCGGCTTCAGCGGCAATGGCCGCGGCGGTCAGCGGGTTGTCGCCCGTCACCATTACGGTGCGGATGCCCAACTTGCGCAGCTCGGCAAAACGCTCGCGAATACCCGGCTTGACCACGTCCTTGAGGTGGATGGCGCCCAGCAGTTTGCCCTGGGCACAGACCAGCAAAGGAGTGCCGCCGCTCTGGGCGATCTTGTCGATTTCCCGGGACAGGGCCGGCAACAGCTCGCCGCGTTTGAGGCCGACAAACGCCAGCACTGAATCCACGGCCCCTTTGCGGTACACCCGACCGTTGTGGTCGATACCCGACAGGCGGGTTTCAGCGGTAAAGGGTACGGCCGTGAAGTCCGACACGGGTAACTCGGGCAGGCTGTGCTGGCCCCGAACAAACTCGACGATGGACTTGCCCTCCGCCGTCTCGTCCGCCAGCGAAGCGCGCAACGCGCCCTCTGCCAGCTCTTTGGCGGTCACGCCGGGGCAGGCATACAGCGCCGTGCAGCGGCGGTTGCCGAAGGTGATGGTGCCAGTCTTGTCGAGCATCAGCACATGCACATCGCCCGCGGCTTCAACCGCCCGCCCCGACTTGGCAATCACGTTGAGGCGCACCAGACGGTCCATGCCGGCAATACCGATGGCCGACAACAAGCCGCCGATGGTGGTCGGAATCAGCGTCACCAGCAGGGCCACCAGAAACACCAGGGGCAAGCTGCCACCGGCAAAGTAAGCGAACGGCTGCAAGGTCACGACCACGATCAGAAAGATCAGGGTCAGGCCGATCAGCAGAATATCCAGGGCAATCTCGTTAGGGGTTTTCTGCCGCTTTGCCCCTTCGACCAGTGCGATCATACGGTCCAGAGTGGACTCGCCGGGGTTGGCGCTGATTTGCACCAGCAACCAGTCACTGACCAGCCGCGTATTGCCGGTCACCGCCGAGCGATCACCGCCCGACTCACGGATCACCGGCGCCGATTCGCCAGTAATCGCCGCTTCGTTGACCGCGGCAATCCCTTCAATCACCTCGCCGTCGCCGGGAATCATCTCCCCCGCTTCGACGCGCACCACATCCCCTTTGCGCAGGCGGGTGGCCGGGACGATTTCAAAGCCGCCCGTGGCAGTGCGCCGACGCGCACTCAAGCCCACACTGCCAGCTTTGAGGCTATCGGCCCGAGCCTTGCCGCGCCCCTCGGCCAGGGCTTCGGCAAAGTTGGCGAACAGCACGGTAAACCACAGCCACAGAGCGATTTGCACCGCCACCCCGGTGGGCACTGCAGGCTCGGGGATAACACACAGCACCGTGGTAAAAATCGCGGTCAGCTCGACCACCAGCATCACCGGCGAGCGTTGCAGCTGGCGCGGGTCGAGTTTGACGAATGCTTGCAACAGCGCCGGACGCCAGATATCGGCGAACGAAGTCTTCGGCGACTCGGGGGCCCTGGCTTCAGGCGTTGGCGTCAACTTTGAAACAGGAGCAGGCATAGTCATCTTCGTCTCCTCAGAAGCCCTGGGTCAGTTGTTCAGCGATGGGGCCAAGGGCCAAGGTCGGCAGGAAGGTCAGGCCGCCCACCAGCAAGATGGTCACGGTCAGCAGCGCGACAAACAGCGGGCCGTGGGTCGGAAAACTGTCCTGGCCAATCGGCGCGCTTTTCTTGATCGCGAGGCTGCCGGCCAATGCCAGCACCGGCAGGATGTAACCGAAGCGTCCGATCAACATGCCCAGGCCCAGCATCAGGTTGTAGAACGGCGTGTTGGCGTTAAGCCCGGCAAAGGCTGAGCCGTTGTTGGCACTGGCCGAGGTGAAGGCATACAGGATCTGGCTGAAACCATGGGGCCCGGGGTTGCTGACCGAGGCCACGGCACCGGGCAGTACGGCGGCAATCGCGCCCAGCACCAGCACCCCCACCGGCATCACCAGCAAGGTCACCACCAGCAGCTGGACTTCCCTGGCCTGGAGTTTTTTACCGAGGTATTCAGGGGTGCGACCGATCATCAGGCCGGCGAGGAACACCGCGATCAACACGTTGAGCAACATCCCGTAGAGCCCGGCACCGACGCCACCGAAGATCACTTCGCCGACCATCATGTTGAGCAGCGCCACCATCCCGGTCAGCGGGTTGAGGCTATCGTGCATGGCGTTGACCGAGCCGTTGGAGGCCGAGGTCGTGGTTTCGGTCCACAGCACACTGCCGGTGGTGCCGAAGCGGACTTCCTTGCCTTCCAGCGGTGCGCTCTGCTCGACCAGCGGGCTGTTGAGCGCCGGGTTCGGCTGGTACTCGGCATACAGCGCGGTGCCGCCGCCGATCAGGAACAAGGCCAGCATGCAGGCGATGATTGCGCGGCTCTGACGCAGGTCCTTGATGTAATGGCCGAAGGTGAACACCAACGCCACCGGGATCAGAATAATCGAGGCCATTTCGAACAAGTTGCTCCAGGCGCTCGGGTTTTCGAACGGGTGCGCCGAGTTCACGCCGAAAAAGCCGCCGCCGTTGGTGCCCAGTTGTTTGATCGCAATCTGGCTGGCAGCCGGACCCAGCGGGATTACTTGATCGGCACCTTGCAGGGTTACGGCATTGACGTAATGGGCAAAGGTTTGCGGCACGCCCTGCCACACCAGCAGCAACGCCAGCACCAGGCACAACGGCAGCAGGCCATAGAGCGTGGCCCGGGTCATGTCGACCCAGAAGTTGCCCAGCGTGTGCGCCGAGCGGCGGCTGATACCACGGCACAAGGCGACCAGCACGGCCAGGCCGGTGGCGGCGCTGACAAAATTCTGCACGGTCAGCCCGGCCATCTGACTGAAGTAGCTCAGGCTGGCTTCACCGCTGTAGCTCTGCCAGTTGGTGTTGGTGACAAAACTCACCGCGGTATTGAACGCTTGCGTCCACTCCTGCCCCGGCAACTGCTGGGGGTTGAGTGGCAAGTACGACTGAAACAGCAAAATGGCGAACAACAACACAAAGCCCGTCAGGTTGAAAACCAGCAGGGCCAGGGTGTACTTCTGCCAGCTTTGCTCACTGCCCGGGTCAACCCCGGCGATGCGGTAGCAGACCTTTTCGACGGGCCCCAATACCGGGCTCAGCCAGGTGCGCCGGCCCTCCATCACCTTGTAGTAAAAACGCCCCAGCCAGGGTGCGGGCAACAGCACCAGGGCAAAAAAGGCAAGCATCAGCCCATAGTCATAACTGTGCATACCCGCTCCTAGTTCCGGTCTGCGCGCAACAGCGCAACCAGCAGATAAACGAACAGCGCCACTGCCAGCAGCAGTGACACCCCATCCAGAATGCCCATGACAACTCTCCCCAGGCGGCACCTGCCGCGTAGGAAGAGAGTGTGGGGAATCAGGGCGTAAAGGATCGAGATCGAGAGGGATGCGGGGGCGTAAAGAAGGTGTAAAAAAGCAGCGATGCCTGCCGTAGCAGCTGGCGAAGGAACGCGGCTGCGTTCGAGCGCGAAGCGGTCGTAAATCATCTAGATGCGGTGTAACTGACAAACCGCATTGGCCAAATTGACGACGGCTACGCCGCCGGACGCAGCCTTCGTCCCTCGGCAGCTGCTACACGTGGGTTAGGATCAGCGCAACAGCGGGCTGTCCAGTACCTCGGAGGCGCCGCCCAGCACGCTTTCGCTCAGCTGGATAAAGCTCGCGGTATTGACCTTGTCCATGCGCATCAGCGCCTGGCTGACATCATCCAGCGAACGCTTGCTGTGGGTCTGCAAACGGATTTCACGGTCCAGTGCCTGCAACAGCGTGACTGCCCGCGCAACCATGGCCGCGTTTGCCTGTTCACCGCGCAGGCGGGTCACGTTTTTACCGGCAGCGTTGAGCTTGTGCTGCAGGGTCTGGTAACGCTCATCACTCATGCCGCCGGCGCGGCGCAGCAGTTCGATGGCGTAGTACTCGCCAAGGCCCTCGCCGATCCAGTCATGCCCCGGCTCATCGTTGATGCCGCTGAACAACTGCACCACTTCGCGCAACAGCGGACTTGAACCGCTCTCGCTGACCAGCGGCAAACCGCTATAGAGGTAGATCGAGTTGCGCCCCGCTGCACTGCCTTTCCACATCGGGCTGCCCGCGCCGACGATCAGCAGCTTGGGCGGGTTGCGCGGGAACACCGCCTGCACCTGCGGCCACACAAAGGTCAACAGGGTCAGCACATCCATGCGGTGCATGCCCTGCCCCTTGGGTGCGCTCACCGTGACCTCGGTTTCGCCCAGGGTGGTGCGGCGGCTGCCCAGGTTACCCGCGAGCATCCAGCCGGTGGGGCGATCAAACAGACGCGACACATCATCGATACGAAAGCGGTTTTTACCGATACGCGGCCAGGCGGTTTCAACGCTTTTCCAGCCTTTGGGCAGTTCGAATTCAAGCCGCGACACCAGCTCGACCCCATCCTGCTGATCGAGGCTGGCAGGCGGGATCAGTTGTTCACCGCGAAACAACGCCCAGTCAGGCGTGATCCGGGTGTCGTACGTGCCGTTCTTGCGCGGCTGGTTCAGGCGGACGCGGTAACTCAGGCTGGCACTGCCCGCTGGCGGATGCCACAGGCCCCGGCTATGGACCGGGTCGGGGCTCAGTTGCCATTGCCCGTCGGCCTTGAAGTCGCTGTAACTGCCCGGCGCGCCCAGGTCGAAATCCAGGCTGCGCACAGCAGAACCCTCGGCCAGGGTGATCCGCACCTCGGCCTGATCGCTTTTGGGCAACAACTGTACGTGGTAATCGAGCGCCACTTTTTGCCCAGCCCACAGCGGGCCCGCCGCTAGCAACAGCAGCAAACCCAGGGGCAATCGATAACGCAGCGGCATACACACTCCTTGCAAACCGCTCCGGCACTTAACCGGCGCGGAAAATCAAATGATCTTCCCAGTCATCTTCAGGCACGCTGCCTTCGGCCAGCATGCGCCCGGACTGTGAAATGCGCTCATGGTGGACAGCGTCCGGGTCGCCACACACCAGGTGATGCCACAGCGGCAAGTCCTTGCGCTCGCTCACCAGCCGGTAGCCGCAAGTCGGCGGCAGCCACTTGAACTCTTCGGCCTTGCCCGGCGACAGCTGAATGCAGTCAGGGACTGAATCACGACGATTAGGGTAGTCGGTGCACTGGCAGGTTTTCAGATCGAGCAGTTTGCAGGCGATGCGCGTGTAGTAGACGCTGTTGTCGTCTTCATCTTCGAGCTTTTGCAAGCAGCACAATCCGCAGCCGTCGCACAGCGACTCCCATTCCTCCTGATCAAGTTGATCGAGGGTTTTGCGGATCCAGAACGGTTCAACGATTGCGGCCATGGTTCAAACATCAACATCAGGGAGTGGAAAAGGCCGCCAGTCTAGTGCCCAAGACCCCGCGGGCCAAGGGCTTGTCGTCAGACTTGTCAGCTTGACGGCATCCCAGTAGTTTTAGCCCCTGAATTGAGCCGTTACATTTACCTCAGGAAACCGCCATGCCTGCTAGCAGCCGTAAAGCCGATCACAGCATTCACGAGCAATTTACCCAGCGCTGGTCGCCCCGCGCCTTTACCGATGCGACCATCGACAAAGCCACCCTGCTGAGCTTTTTTGAGGCGGCACGCTGGGCACCGTCGGCCTACAACGCACAACCCTGGCGCTTTCTGTTCGCCCTGCGCGGCACCCCGGAGTTCGACCGTTACCTGAGCCTGCTGGTGGAGTTCAACCAGGGTTGGGCCAAGCATGCTGCCGCGCTGGTGGTGATTGTGTCCAAGACCACCTTCGCGGCACCGGGCACCACCGAAGAAAAACCCGCACCGACCCACGCCTTCGACACTGGCGCCGCCTGGGGCCACCTGGCCCTGCAGGCCCACCTGAGCGGCTGGCACACCCACGGCATGAGCGGTCTGGATTTTGAACGGGCGCGCCAGGAGCTGAAAATCCCTGAGGGCTACCAGGTCCAGGCAATGGTTGCGATCGGCAAGATCGGTGACAAGTCGAGCCTGGTGGATTACCTGCAAGCCAAGGAAGTGCCAAGCCAGCGCGAACCGCTGAGCAAGCTGGTGGCTGAAGGCGATTTCAGCCTGTAACCCGGCTACAGGAATACTTCATCTGTGGGAGCGAGCCTGCTCGCGAACTGTCTCTTATACACATCT
>NZ_JASJWL010000062.1:0-27622 GCF_035019225.1 Pseudomonas sp. CCC4.1
AGATGTGTATAAGAGACAGATCTCAAGCGATACTACTCTCGCCATCTTCAGGCTGAACGAACGCTGAAAGTGGGTGAGAACTCACAACCCGAAACGCTGTGGTAGTGGCCAATTGCTCAGCGCGAGGGCTACTATGGCGCGTTGTTGCCATCGCTTCACGTCAAAGACTTCCAGGGAGGGTCGCTATGTGGGTTGATAACGAGACGGAAGTAGACTTCCTTAATTTCTCTGGGGTTGCTGACACAGTTGCCGAGATCGTCTATCAGGCGAACGGCCGTCCAATTTCCATCGGCGTGTCCGGTGCTTGGGGAGCGGGCAAGTCGTCGATGATCAAGCTGATCCAGGCGTCCCTTAAAGACCCGCCCGAGCGCAATGAGAAGCAGGCTAAGGACTTCGTGTTCGTCGAGTTCAATGCGTGGCTATACCAGGGCTACGACGACGCCCGAGCCGCCCTAATGGATGTGATCGCATCACGCCTAGAGGCTGAGGCCCAGAAGCGAGCAAAGGGGCTGCAAAAAGCAGCTGAGTTGGTATCACGTGTCGATTGGTTGCGTGCTGCGAAGCTCGCCAGCAGCACGGCCATTTCGTTTGCGACTGGTGCACCGACACCTGGGCTGCTGGGCGAGATCATCGGGCTGGTTGATCGACTTCGATCCGGAACGGTTGATCAGGACACGATTGAAACACTGCACGACACTGCTGAGCAGGCCAAGCAGGAGGCTGAGAAACTCTTTCATAGCGCGCCTCCCAAGAAGTCTCCACCGAAAGAGATTCAAGCGCTCAGGGATAATTTTGAGGCTATCTTGGATGATCTGGGTGTTACGCTGGTCGTGCTGATCGACGACTTGGATCGCTGTCTACCCGAAACGACGATTTCTACACTGGAAGCCATCCGACTCTTCCTGTTCCTGCGCAACACGGCATTCGTGATTGCCGCTGACAACGAGATGATCAAGCACGCCGTTCGCAAGCACTTCAGCGGTGTGCCTGACGATGTCCTCGTCACCAGCTACTTCGACAAGCTGATTCAGGTGCCGATTAGGGTTCCTCCTCTGGGCACCCAGGAAGTCAGGGCCTACATGATGATGCTGTTCTTGGAGAACAGCACGCTCCCCAAGGACGTGCTCGAAGAAATCCGTATCAAAGTACGCGGGCAGCTTCGGACAACTTGGCAGGGTAGTCGGGTAGATCGCGCCTTTATGCAAGGCTTGTACAACGACTACCCAACAGAGCTGATCGGCAAGTTTGACACTGCTGAGCGCCTGGCCGCTGTCATGACGTCGGCTTCTGGTATCCAGGGTAACCCCCGACTCATCAAGCGTTTCCTGAACGCCCTAGCTATCCGGATGAGCATCTCTCGCGCCCAAGGTGTCGGTGTCGACGAGGCTGTGCTGGTTAAGCTGATGCTGTTCGAGCGAAGCGGCAATCCCAAGGCTTACGAGGAACTGATGAAAGCCGTGGCTACCGATAAAAATGGCAAGCCAGCCATGCTCGGCGAGTGGGAAGCGGATATCAAAAAAGGCAAGAATCTGTCACTGCTGCAGCCCTGGGATCAGCTTTTCGTGAAAGAGTGGCTAGCTCTGCCTCCTGCATTGGCGGACAAAGACCTGCGTGGAGCGATTTACGTCAGTCGTGAGCATGCGCCGATCATTACGGACGAAGATCGGCTTTCGTCGGAAGCAGCGGAGTTGCTGACCGCGCTACTCGAAACGCCGGGAATGGCCATGCATCTCAAAAGCCGGTTGGCGCTCATCGCACCGGTCGAGATCAACGTGCTGATGGATCGCCTCCTGGATAAGGCGGGCGGTGAACAAGAGTGGGGCGTCCCAGACATTCTTGAAGCTTTGCTGGTTGTTGGACGGCTTGATGCCCAGCAGGGGCATCGACTGGCTGCATTTCTGAAGGAGCGTCCGCCTGCCCAAATCCAAGCGGGTATTGTGCCGAAGCTAACCGATGAAACATGGGCAAAGTCGGTGTACGAATTCTGGCTGACGGCTGACGTCAGCGGGCCGGTGAAGGCTGCAATAAGGAAATTCGATGGGAACCTCACAAAATAACGATGGGCCTGGAAAAGGCCTGCCGTTTGTACCACCGTGGACACCTCCGCTGCCGCCGTTACCTTCTAAGCCGCCAGAGCCTCCGGAGGATGACCCTCATGACGATGGGCCACCTGAACCGGATAAGGACGAGCCTAAAGACGGCGATGACGTTGTCGATGATCCCAGACCAATGCCGCAGGCACCTCCACCCCTAGCGCCGCCAGGGCGATTCGGTGGTGCCCGACGTGGCCTTGGCGACTACGCGAGCAATGGTGATCGCGGTAGCTTGCGCAAGAGCCTTCGGGAGTATGTGCGTCATGGGTACGGCGGCGCCAAAACCACCACTGCTCGCTTTGGCGGCACTGCGTCGATCGCGGGTGTGTTTGGCAACACGCTGGAAGCTGTCGCTGGTAGTAATAATCAAACCGGCCCAGCCGTGCTTGATCCTGCCCTGTGGCAGGGCAAATCTGCTTCTGAGGTCATGGATGCGCTGGTTGAAGCGGTGCGTCCAGTGGACGGTACCCAAGATGCAGAGGCCGAGCGTGCTTCCATTCGAGGCTCGCTTTCTGATGTTCTAGTGCGTTATCCAGATGCCGATCTACTCAATCTGTCGGTTGAGCAGCGGGAGTTTGCCATCGAGCGTTTTACTGCGATGGACGTGTTCCATCGGTTTGAGCTCGACCTAGGCAAAACTATCCAGGAAAAGGCCAAGTCGGCGTCCATTGCAGTGCGTCGCTTGAAGGAGATCAAGGATTACATCAGAGAGTGCGTCTCCGCATCGTTCCGCAAGATCGCTGCATCGAGTGCGCGTTTGACCACGGGTCGAATATCCCAGATGGTCACGCAAGCGTTGCAAGACACCTTTGAAGTGTTTGAGGGGTACGTAGAATGAAATTCGTGTGCGGCCCAGTTGGCTTCAGTGTGCCGGGCGCCGAAGATGCCATTCAGGTGGTGATCTACGGCAAGGCAGAGAAAGGGCAGGTAAGCGTAGGTGGTTATGCTCGAGAGCTTCTGGAGAAAGCCCACCTGGAGATCAATCCCCAAGCTTGGGATTTCCTAAGCATTGCGCTTGCGGTAGTGGCGGCAGACTTCACTGCTATTCGGGCAAAGAGCGCTGATGCTTGGACGCGCGTGATCAATCTCGAGATCGCCGTTCAGGATACGGTTTTCTGGAATAGCCAGGCGCGAGCACTTGAAGGGGCTTTGCGTTTCCTCACCACGGATCGTTGGACGCTTTCTTTCCATGCGGGCGGTTTTGGCCCTCCTGCTCAGCTGCAGGCCTTGCACCCAAGCGAAGATTCAGTGGTGCTGCTGTCGGGCGGGCTAGACAGCTTGATTGGTGCCATCGACTTGGTGGAGCAGGGCGTGAAGCCTTACGCGGTTAGCCAGATTGTGAGAGGCGATGGAGAGAAGCAGGCCACCTTCGCGAAGAGCCTGGGTTTGAACCGGATTGGCCTCAATCACGTTACCAAGTCCCCTGGCCAACAAGAGCCTTCGCAGCGTGCGCGCTCAATCATTTTCTTGGCATTTGGACTTGCGGTGGCGACCTCGCTTGATCGTTACCATCGGGGTGAGACAGTCCCACTCTACATCTGTGAGAACGGCTTCATTGCCATTAACCCTCCCTTAACGATGTCGAGGTTGGGGAGCCTGAGCACAAGAACAGCACATCCTGAGTACCTTGGACGGCTCCAACAGATCTTTGATGCTGCCAGCATCAATGTGCAAATCCGAAACCCTTATGCCCTAATGACCAAGGGTGAAATGCTCGCCGCATGCCGAAACCAAGAGCTGCTCAAAGAGCATGCTGTGGCCTCAACCAGTTGCGGGCGTTTCCAACGTTTCGGCTACAAGCACTGTGGGCGGTGTGTGCCTTGCCAGGTGCGTCGTGCTTCCTTCAAACGCTGGGCTGCGATAGGCGACGACACCCGGTATGTTTACGACAACCTAAGTCAGGATGATCTGCAGCACGGGAAGTTTGAGGACGTGCGATCTGTTGGCATGGCGTTAGCCAATGTTGCCCAAGAGGGATTTGAGCACTGGCTGGGACATTGTCTCTTTTCGCCCTTTATCCAGGATCGAGCTGGCTACAATGCGATGCTTGCTAGAGGATTGAACGAGCTTGGCCACCTGCACCGGGCCTACCAAATCACCTAGCTGATTCATCGCAACGCCTCGTAAAGCTCAGTGCGAGTCGATGCTGTGCTTCAAGTGCGGCATCGACATAGGTAACCTCACGGGTTGACCTTTACAAGGCCGTGAAGGCTGATGTGCGCTGGTAAGTCAGCTAGGGAGTACCTTTTTACGACATTAATGAGAGCTGTGGAGAAGTGCATGTTGGATGCTGGGTTTTTCGATCCGCGTATGCCGTGGTGCTTTGAGCAGGTCGCGCAGGATTACAGCCAGAAGCTCGCCGCGCTTGGTAAATGGCTTTTTGTGGGGAGTGGCGCGTTGTTTTTTGTTCCGCTAACCCAGTGGATGGCACTTGGATTGGCCGGTGCTCTGCTTGTGACTGCTGTCATCCTGGGGCGTGCTTACAATGAGCATGTCGATGAATTCATCAAGCACACTTCGGTTGCAAATCTCGTCAAGATCTTCGCTCCAACGTGGCGATACATGCTCATTACGAGCCTTCTTCTCGGGGTTGGCTTAGGACTGAATGAGTGGAGTTTCTTCGCCGAGCATAAGCAAATCATTATTGGTTTGTTTGTTTCGGGCGGGATTCTGGATGTGGCAAAAGGCTTCTTCAGCAACTGAAGAATGGCGGGTAGCGGGCCGGTTTGGCCAGTAATCTGCCACGCAGAGCCGCTACCAGACGAACCTTTGTATACTGCCCCGCATGTCGCAGGAGTACACATGAGTTCATTGCCGATCAATGCCGCGTTGCCGGCTCTTCTTGAAGCCCTCCACAAACGAGATGAAGTGGTGCTCCAAGCACCGCCAGGTGCCGGTAAGACGACGCTCGTCCCGCTCGCTTTGCTCAACGAGCCTTGGCTGCGAGGGCAGACGATTATCATGCTCGAGCCACGACGGCTTGCAGCGCGCGCAGCTGCGGAGCGAATGGCCAGTGAGCTTGGTGAGAAGGTCGGTGAGACCGTTGGGTATCGCATTCGCCTGGATAGTAAGGTCGGGCCGAAGACGCGAATTGAGGTGGTGACAGAGGGGATCCTGGCGCGCCGTCTGCAGAGCGATCCTTCTCTCGACGGTGTCGGCTTGGTGATCTTCGATGAATTCCACCTCCGAAATTTGGATGCGGATCTAGCCCTAGCTCTGACTCTCAATGGCCGCGAACTCTTCCGCGATGATGCACCACTGAAGGTGCTGCTGATGTCGGCAACACTTGAAGGGGAGAGGCTATCGCGCTTGCTTGATGATGCTCCAATCGTGACCAGCGAGGGCCGGATGTTTCCGGTTAAGACGATCTGGAGCAAGCCCCAACAGCCGGGTGAGTACATCGAGCCGCGAGTCATCAGTGCGTGCTTGGATGCGCTCGCTGAACAGACCGGCAGCGTGCTGGTCTTCCTTCCAGGCCAAGCGGAGATTCGTCGAGTCGTGACGGGCTTGGAAGAGGCTCTGAGCAACTCTCCATCCCTTCAGCCTGACGTACTTCTTTGCCCTCTTCACGGCGAGCTCGACCTGAATCAGCAGCGGGCTGCGATTGATCCTGCCCCATCAGGAAAGCGGAAGGTAGTACTGGCAACGAACATCGCTGAGACGAGTATTACCATCGACGGTGTGCGTGTCGTTATCGATGCAGGACTTGAGCGGGTTCCTCGCTTCGACCCTCGCAGCAGTATGACCCGCTTGGACACTCAACGCATATCCAAAGCAAGTGCAACTCAGCGCGCTGGTCGAGCAGGCCGAATCGAGCCAGGTGTGTGCTATCGACTCTGGTCTGAAGCCCAGCATGATCAGATTCCCGCTTTCAGTTCACCTGAAATTCAGCAGGCAGATCTCACAGGCTTAGCTCTCCAATTGACGAAGTGGGGCGTGCAGCCGGGTGACCTGAAGTGGCTTGATGCTCCGCCCGCAGCTGCTTACTCCCAAGCGAGCGATTTGCTTCGGCGCCTTGGCGCGTTGCAACCAGATGGGCAACTGACAAAGCACGGGCAAGCTATGGCAGAGCTGCCGAGTCATCCACGGATTGCTCATCTCCTATTGCGAGGTCACGAGCTGGGTCTGACTGAGACGGCGTGTAACATTGCAGCGTTGCTCGGCGAGCGCGATATTCAGCGTGGTGGTGGAGCAGACCTTCACAGCCGTTTGGCCATCATGTCCGGTGAGCAGAGAGCACAGCGCGGGGAGCAAGGGGGGGGCCAACGCGCGAAGCAACTCGCTAGGCAATATCGGTCATTCTTGCGCGGCCAAGCATCGCAGCCAGTCGCTGATTCAAACCACCCTCAATGGGTGGGCTGCCTGCTGGCCTTGGCCTATCCCGATCGGGTAGCGCAACAGCGCCGCGCTGGCGGGGCTGAGTATCGTTTGGCGAATGGTCGTGCGGCGATGTTCACCGAGACCGATGTGCTGATGAAGCATTCGTGGCTGGTGATCGCTGACTTGGGTAGCCGACAGGGGCAGCGGGAAGAGCGAATCTACCTCGCGGCCGACTTGGACGAAGCATTGTTCGAGACTGTGCTGAAAGAACAGGTTACCCAGGTGGACGAGCTCTACTGGGATGAGCGGGAAGGTGCTTTGCGCGCTGAGCGACAAGTGAAAGTAGGGGAGTTGATTTTGTCCCGCTCACAACTGGCCAACCTGGGCGATGAGGCTCGTGTACAGGCGTTGCTTAACTTTGTTCGTCGTAAGGGTTTGGAGCTTTTGCCCTGGACGCCCGAGCTTCGCCAGTGGCAGGCGAGGGTGGAGTTGCTGCGCATATTGGATGAAGAGTCGGGTAACCGAAGTGAGTGGCCTGACCTACGTGATGAGGCATTGCTGCAGTCCCTGGAAGAGTGGTTGGGGCCATATGTCGGTAAAGTCACTCGCCTCAGTCATTTTGGCCAGCTCGACTTATCGTCCGTCCTGCGCAACCTTCTGCTCTGGCCTCTTCCGCAGCAGCTTGATTCCCAGGCGCCCCAGACGGTTTCGGTACCGTCTGGATCGAATATTCGAATCGACTACAGTGAGCGACCTCCGGTTCTTGCAGTGCGACTCCAGGAGCTGTTCGGGCAATTGGATACGCCACGCATTGCGAATGGACGACAGGTGCTCAAGCTGCATCTTCTGTCACCGGCACGCCGTCCGGTACAGGTTACTCAGGACTTGGCGAACTTCTGGGCGTCGACCTACATCGAGGTGAAGAAGGATTTAAAGGGTAGGTACCCAAAGCATTTTTGGCCTGATGACCCTTTGATCGCGGAAGCTACCGCACGAGCTAAACCGAGAGGAACATAGCTAGGCTTCAGGCAATTTATAGGTATCGTATTATAACTCTGCGAAATGAGAGCTTGTTTACCGGTTGGCAGTTGATGGAGCGTGGCGCAGTCAAAGGTCATCCCCCGAAGGATCAGTCCTTCTGCCAATACCGCTGAACCGTCGATGTGGGCAGGCCTAGTTCACGGGCAGCTTCCGCTTGGGTCTTGCCCTGCTTTCTCAGGCTAATCACAGCACTGACGCTCTGGGCGTTCGCTCGAGTGCCACGACCGCGCTTTTTCAACGCGCCATCCTGCATTTGATCCTCCATGATATTGAGTCCCCCCGACTCTATGAAGCAAAGGAGTTCCTTTTGCGCCTTTTTCAACTCGGACTCGGGAGATTCTTTGTCACGGATCGCCAAGCACAACGCCATGAGCGTAAGAAGGTTGATACCGAGCGTCTCGGCCACTTTTACAAGGGTCGGTAGCGTAGCCTGGATTTTCCCTTGTTCCAGCAAGCTTAGGTTGCTCTGGCTGATAGTCCCTGCTAGGGCTTCATAACCTAATCCTTTCAGTTTCCGGATGGTGCGTAGGGTGATGGCTAGCTCTTCCTTCACGTTCAGTATCTCAAAAGGAAGAATAGAGCCACAGTCGTGTAGGCCCACCAAATATCATATGTTGTTATTGGTGAGCTGCTTCCTTATCATGTCCATTCAATGGGCGGCGCGCTGACCCGCAAATTGGGGATGCTTCAGCAGCTTCCCTATCTGGCTGCCAAATGTATTAGCAGCGTTTATCTAGAGGATCGCCTTGAGCTAAGCCGATCAAAGGTTTGGCAGGGCAAGGACTGGGTTTTTTGCCGTGTTTGTAACTTATAACAGTGAACTGCAGGGGCAATTTAAAGCGCCGGAGAGTGTTCGGATGCTCTGGAGATCAGTGGACATCAGTCGTTGTGAATACTCATTTCTGATCGAAGGCATGGGATGGGAGGATGGATGCATAGGCCCGGTTGCGCATCTCGTCACGGATGTGAGCACCATCCAAATGATGCGCGCAGCAGAGGTTGGTAATTTCCTGAGCGTGAGCAAAATCCATCTTATCCAGCCGCCTGCAAAGAATAATCAGGGCTCATACACCATGGAGCCTCTATCCGATATTCGGATTCAGGCCGGTACCGAAAGGAATCCGGTCTACGAGTTCGTAACGGATGTAGGCCGGATCTACACGAGCGCAAGGCAATGAAGTTCCATGATCAGGAGGACACATGGCTGTGACTCTGGATGATGTCACTTAATCTTTTTACGGCGCATCAGCGGTCGCACTAGGCTGGCATGGAACTGCGAGTGGGCTCGTTAGCTACTGCTGCTACATAAAGAGAAAAATGCTATGAAGCTGCAAATTTATTCAGATTTGCATAACGAATTCTCGCGATTCGAACCTCCTACCAGCGACGCGGACGTAGTGATTCTCGCCGGCGATATTGATATCAAATCGCGTGGAGTCTCATGGGCGAACGACACATTCCAGTGCCCTGTTATCTATGTGTGTGGCAATCACGAATATTACGGCGGCCACATAGGTCACACACTGCGAAAGATGAAAAACGCTGCATTGCCCCATGTGCATGTACTCGAAAACGAGATGCTCATTCTCGATGGCACACGCTTTTTGGTCACAACGGCCTGGACGGATTATTCGGCTACTGGTGATGTGGTTGCGGCAAAGCGCGTTGCTTGGGATTCGATGAACGATTTCTTGGTGATTCGAGCCGACTTGGATTACAGACGCCTGCGTCCAGATGACCTAGTCGCGAAATCAATGAGGGCTCACCGATGGTTAACCCAAGAGCTTAATAGACCTTTCGACGGCAAAACAGTGGTGGTCACACACCATGCACCAGTGTTGGATCGTCTGGGTGACGATCACCCCGGACATCTGGCTGCAGCCTATGCGAACGATTGGTCAGAGCTACTTAGTAAGGCTGATCTGTGGATACATGGACACACGCATTTTGCAGCAGACTTCCTTAAGAACGGGTGCCGAGTGTTTTCAAATCCGCGCGGATATCGGGGGCAAAGTACAGGCTTCGATCCTGAGTGCTTGGTAGAGGTTTGATGGTGAGTATTTCTCTGCAGTTCCATGCTTTAGGCTCGTAGTCGCTAGATCAAAACTAGCGGGTATGAGATTGCTCGAACGGTCGGTATTTAGAGCGAATTTGAGGGTTGTGAATGGTCACTTTAAATGAAATCTCGCAGCTGCTTTACGGCGTAGGGGAAGAGATGCCTGGCTGGCAGGGCACCCAGGACGAACTAATTGCATTGGCCGCAAACGCCTTCCCTGGCAAAGCCTTCTGTGTTGTGGAGCAGTGGATCCTGATCGACCTCACTGTGACACCTGCGGAGAAGGAAAAACTCACCGGGCTTGGTCTATTGCCCGCGACCCTGTTCGCCCATGAGGTCGTGCTCGATAGCCGTAATCGATTTCAACCCACCATGTGGGTACGCAGTAATTTCGGCGTGTCTTCCAACGCTTACATGTTTGAAACCAAAAATACTGTCTATCTCCTGCTTGGGCCTGGACTGAGAAAAGAGGCTGGCATTGGTGCCGCTTTTTCAATGAAGGTAGGGTGAGCGATGCTGGCCGACGGTGTATTCATGGTCGTTTTGGAGCTTGAGTTGGATGCCTGAAGTAATTGAGCTGGAATTTCATAGTAAAGATGTCAGCGAATTTCAGCTGCACCGTTTGGTGCGAGCAAGCTTTCGCAAATACACGGTGCCTGTCACGGCATTCATCAGCGACGCTTTTATTGCAGATGACACATGCGTCGGGGTGTCCTTCGACCATTCGAAGCGTGACGATGCATACCACAGGGTGGATGGTTCCATTCTTCTCACAGGTAAAATTCAGTCAGCGAGAAAAGAGGGCCGGTTTTGGTTGCTCGAGACTCAAGATGGTAATTACGTCATCACTAGCTTCAGGCGAGACCTGGGCAGAGCTAGCTTTTTGAAGCTTCTCCAGTCCGCCGATAGATCCTAATCGGTAGTATGAAAGCCATCATTTGATAACCTGGTAGGGCCGTGTCATATGCCAGATGAACGATGGTCAGTCGTTAGGGCAATAGCCCATTTTGACGAGTTGCTCGACCAGGTGATCACGACTCGCAAACCAGTTTTCGTTGATGGAGAACGCAGGACTGCGGTGTTCATTTCAATGGAGGAGTGGCTGTCGATTCAGGACAAGCTCATTGCTCGAGCTCCCTCAAACCTCTGAACTTTCGCTTGCTAGGCCTCTTACGGTTTTAGTCTGCTGCGCTCCGAGTCCACCATGCGGAGCGCTTCAAGCGGCATCTGTCCTGTAACGCTCGCCTTAGCTCAGTAACCGAGCTCGTTCAGCAGCTGTTGCAAAAAACCACGGCGCCTACGAATCGCGCACAGGATTAGATAGTCGCGGTCGGTATCGGTTGTTGAAATATGCCCGGCGTCCACCAAGCCATGGATGTAGCCTTCAGCTTTTCCTCTCGCCTCCAGCAGGGCTTCGATGGAAGTGCTTTTGAAAATGTCGCCAGCAATGAGCTGCCACCGCTTCTTCTGGCGGTTCCCAACGGGGTCGTCGGAAAATTTCGGTGCGTTGATAAGTGTGTTGAAATCGGCAAGTGCGTCAGGTGTGTTCAAAGCGAATTCTCGGAACGGTGATAACTGAGTTGAGGCTATCATGCGCACACTAAGTCGCTTGTTGTGAGCTGGTTTTTGTAGGCGCTGGCGCGAAGGGACGACTTCAATGATGGTGCACGCTATCGGTGGCACCTTTGAACATTGCGGAGCGTACAGGCAGTGTTATTCAGCGATTACATTCTTAGCCCGGAGTTGGTATGGGATATCTCAGCCTAGAGGACATCTACCCGGATGACGTACACAAATATGGCCATATGCGGGTAGGAATGACCGATCTCTACGTTAAAGACAATCACGCCGCTTATGGTGTGGTGACGCGTGGCGAATGCCGCGAGCTGACCAGTAGGTTACTGCGTGACGAAACAGTGCAAATGATCATTAGCGCTAATCTCGCCGCATTGCCAGAGGACTACGATCCGTGGATTAGGCGGATCGAACGCAATCGCGCCTTACACGCTAGGTATGGGGACAAATTCGATCCATGGGGAGACGACAGACCTTCATGAGGGCTTCGGCGAAGCCCGTATAGCGGTTCGTTCCAAGGATTATGGGGGCGGCTACTGTTGGCTGGAACGTGCGCATATCCTTACGTAACGTCGTACCCTCCTGCATACATAATCCCATGTTTGGATGTTGCGCGTAGGCATCATGACAGGTGGGGTTTCGGGAAGTTTTGGTACAAATAATACGCGTATTTGCAGTGCTGCTATTTTCTAGAGTATGGGTGCCTTGGGGGAACACAGGTCGTGCCAAAATAAGCGCTTTTCAGTTGATGCCTCTCTCCAAAACCGAAATCTCTTCTTGACGAAGATTGACCCGCTGACGATCTTTTGAGTAGTTGCCGCATCCTTTCACCCGCATGGAGAGTCATATGAGCGCTGGTCATAGTCACGGTCAAGCTCGTGCAGGACACGAGAAAAAATTGTGGATCGCTTTGGTGTTAACGACAAGCTTCATGATCGCGGAGGTCATTGGGGCTTTTGTGACAGGCAGCTTGGCGTTGTTATCCGATGCGGCTCACATGCTAACCGATTCCACTGCCTTGGCTATTTCATTGATAGCTATTCAAATTGCCAAACGCGCTGCGGATAAAAAGCGGACATTCGGCTATGCACGATTTGAGATCCTCGCAGCTGCTTTTAACGCGATTTTGTTGTTCATGGTGGCGGTGTACATCTTGTATGAAGCTTATCAGCGGTTTAAAGCCCCGACAGAAATCCAATCGACAGGGATGCTGATCGTCGCAGTGATCGGACTAGTTGTGAACCTTGTTTCAATGCGGTTGCTAATGTCTGCCAGTGCCGAAAGTCTTAACGTAAAAGGCGCGTACCTAGAAGTATGGAGCGACATGTTGGGCTCCATGGGCGTAATAGGGGCGGCATTGATCATTCGTTTTACCGGATTCACTTGGGTTGACTCGATCGTTGCCGCAGCTATCGGCCTGTGGGTGCTTCCCAGAACCTGGGTTTTGCTCAAAGAAAGCATGAACATCCTGTTGCAAGGGGTTCCGGATGGCATCGATATCGCTGAAGTGGAAGCGTGCATCAGGGCGGTTGAAGGCGTTGAGGATATCCATGACCTGCATATCTGGGCCCTGACCAGCGGCAAGAATGTCATGAGTGCTCACCTTGTAATCTTGCGTAGCTCCCGATCTGAGCAAGATATATTGGCTGAGGTGACTCGGCTGATGAGCGAGGTATTCCATATCAGCCATACGACTCTTCAACTGGAAAACTTGCAGTTTCATGCAGCGCTTGAAGAAAACGAAGGCATGCAGCACTAGAGCGGGATCTTGCAAACATCTCATGTCGGAGTAGGGGTTGCTGCGATTTACTCAGAACTCAGCGGACATTAAAAAACCTGACCACAGGCGCATGTCCAGTGGTGCAGGGAGGGTTGCACAGGTTTGTTGCGGGAATTTACCCTTGAACCTTTCTAGCCTGTTGCCAAGTGGTCTGTCCGTCGAGGTTTGGGAAGCTCAGCCTGAAAACGGTCATGCTGCCAGGCATGCTTTGAACATCCGCAGTTCCCTGGTGGAGGTTCATGATCGATCGAACAATAGCTAAGCCAAGACCAGTGCCACCTTCAGCACGCGAGCGACTTGTATCAATCCGATAAAAGCGGTCAAACAAGTGCAACAGATGCTGAGGTTCGATTCCTGCTCCAGGGTTGCCTACAAGTAGCGATACCTGTTCGGCATAGTTTTCAATAACAATTGAAATAGATTGTCCCGCAGGGCAATGGCGAATTGCGTTGGACAATAGATTGGATATTGCTCGCTGTATCATTAACCTGTCGCCAATCGTCTTGCCAGTTCCGGTAACATTCAGGGTGATACGTTTCTCTTCCGCAGACAGTGAAAACAGATCGACCACCTTAAATGCTTCATCTTCTAAGGTGATTGTTTCGAACGGGACAAGTGCCGCGGGATGGCTGACCTGAGCTAAGAAGAGCATATCCGAGACAATTCGCGTGACACGCCCCAACTCCTCGGTGCATGACTCCAGCACAGCTTTGTATTCTTCTGCCGGACGCTCCCGAGAAAGGGTAACCTGGGCCTTGCCCATCAAATTGGTGATCGGGGATCGTAATTCATGGGCTAAGTCATCTGAAAATTGCGACAACTGCTGAATACCGCTGTCGAGCCGGTGCAGCATGAAGTTGATGCCATGAGCCAACTCACTAAGCTCCTGAGGCATTTTAACAACAGAAAGTCGATGGTTGAGATCTTGAGCCGAGATCATGGCGGCGACCTTCCGGAACTCTCTCAGTGGAGAAAGTCCTTGTTGTACTACGGCCCAAGCACTTGCTCCGATGAGTATTAGTAAAAGCGGTAGTGCAATAATCGTCGACCTAAGGTACGCGCTGAGCAGCGCTTCATCGTTCGCACAATCCATCGACAGCAATACGGGAACGCTTACACCGTTCTTTAATGGGATGAGCTTGGATGCGGTAAGGAAGTGTCGACCTTCACCATCTGAATTGGTGGAATAGGAAACCTTGTCAACGGCAGCAGTCGCAGCTTTCAACTCAGTCCGCGGATCCGACAATCCAGGCCCAAATTTCAGTAAGGGCGTCCTGAGGTTTTTCAGATCATAGATGGTCAGATTCAGATTGTCATGTCCCATGACTTGATCCAGTAACGAATGCGGTTTTGAATTTACGTCGGCCGTGTCATCGTATAGCGAGAGGCTATGTTCAACCTGCTCCATCTTATTGATCAGGCTGTTTTTTGCCAACTTATCCAGCTCATGCGTCAGCGCAAAAAAGGCCAAGACAGCCAAAAAAACTACCAACAACGCCCCCAAGATACTTACTGTCAAACCTAGTCGCATTGACAGGCTGACCGGCTTCATACTCGCGCCTCTAATACGTAACCAACACCGCGAAGGGTGTGGATCAACTTGTTATCGAAGGGGTCATCTATTTTGGCCCTCAGCCTACGGATTGAAACCTCGACAACGTTAGTGTCGCAATCAAAATTCATATCCCAGACCAGTGAAATGATTTGGGTGCGAGAAAGCACTTCTCCAGTCTGGCGCATCAGCAAGTGCAACAGCGCAAACTCCTTGGTTGTTAGATCTATGCGCTGCTCACCGCGAAAAGCACGATGACGTCCTTGGTCTAGTTCCAGGTCGGCTACTTTTAGTACCTGCGGGACAGGTATGTGCTCACTGCGTCGCATCAGGGTTCGTACCCGTGCAAGTAACTCAGGAAACTCAAACGGTTTAACCAGATAATCATCGGCACCCAAATCTAGTCCGCGTATCTTGTCCGCTAGGCGCCCTCGGGCCGTCAACATCATGACCCGGGCATTACTGCTTTGTCGTAGACGTTCAAGAACACCCCAGCCATCAAGTTCGGGAAGATTAACGTCAAGTATCACCAAATCATAAACATGTTGGCGCGCCAGATGTAGTCCATCCGCGCCATTTATCGCACGATCAACAATGTAGCCACTTTCAGTCAGTCCCTGATGTAAGTATTCGGCAGTTTTGAGCTCGTCCTCAACTACAAGGATTCGCATAACATTTCACCTTCTTAATGACTAGAGTTAAAGGGGTTCAGAAAAGTAATAAACGTATACTGTGGTTTTCTGATTGGTATTGTCTTTTTATAAGATTCTCAATCTTCATATGGTTTGAATAACTTACGAGATGACAGCCTTCACTCTAAAGCCTGTAGCTGCTTTAGGGTCAAGCCAAAGCTGCGGTTTTGAGGCGCCAAAGCTAGGGTTGCGACAATCTGTCGCGGGAAATAATCCATAGGCTATATATCCATAGAGAGCTCATATGAATACCCCAATTCGACAAGTGCGCTTCGGCAGATAATTGCTGAATTTTTGTTTCATCATATTTCCGCCTTAAGTTTTTCTTTTTTAACACCTCCTATATTAGAGCAAAACCTACAGCAGTAGAGCTGGATAACATATTTGTAATTCTTCAGTCACCTTGTTGATAGATGAAGAACTCTACAGTTATCACGTTGAGAAAATTCGCTTTAAAGGAAGTATAAAATTGCGTTGGCTTAGAAAGTTAGTTACCCCCTTGCGTACCATAAAATCCTTGTTGGTAATAGGCCTAAGTTGCACGTTTGCACTATCAGGCACGGCTTTTTCCGCTGGTTCGGTTTCACAGGCGCTGACAATGGATCAAGTGCTTCAAATGGCGTTTGCCAACAACCCTGACCTAGCGGCAGCACAGTGGGAAATTGGTATCACTCAGGGAGATCGGCAGCAGGCGAGCTTGATTCCCAATCCTGAGTTGTCTTGGGAGGCTGAGGATACCCGGCGTAATTCGCGCACTACGACGGTGATGATCAATCAGCCGATCGAGCTTGGTGGTAAGCGAGGCGCTAGGATCGAAGTGGCAAGTCGAGCGCAAGATGCAGCCGAGATTGAATTGGAGCGCAAGCGTAATGTTCTACGTGCCGATGTCATTCAGGCGTTTTACAACACATCTACGGCTCAGCAAAGGTTGCTGTTATCACGTCAATCACTTGAGCTCGCACAGCGTGGCTTGAATGTAGCTCAAGGTCGCATCAGTAGTGGCAAGTCATCGCCTGTTGAAGGTACGCGAGCAGAAGTCCAGTTGTCGGAGGTACGCCTAGAGCTGAAACGGGCAGAGCGAGAGGAGGCAAATGCCTATCAACAACTCGCTCGAGTCATTGGTGTGCCTTTGCCGGCGTTTGCGTCTGTAAGTGATTCAAGTCAGCCAATGCCAACTGTACCGGAACCTTCGCTGCTCCTTAATCGCATCGGTCAGACTGCGGAGTTACGGTTGGCAAAGCTGCAAATTGACCAGCGTGAAGCCTCACTTGGCTTGGAGAAAGCCCAGCGCATTCCTGACCTAACCGTAAGTTTAGGTAGCCAATACGATGAACGGGAGCGTGAGCGCGTGAATGTCGTAGGGCTGTCGATGCCCATCCCATTATTCAATCGTAATCAGGGCAATGTGTTGGCAGCCGCCCGCCGAACTGATCAGGCCCGCGACCTTCGCAATGCCAGCGAGTTACGCCTGCGCACAGAAATTCAGACCACTCTAGCTCAGTGGAAGACAGCGAACACTGAAATCACGTCGTTCAATCAAACCATCCTGCCTGCCGCGCAAAGTGCTGTAGATACCGCTACCCGTGGTTTCGAAATGGGGAAATTCAACTTCCTAGATGTGCTAGATGCCCAGCGCACCTTAATCAGCGCGCGCGGCCAGTACATCCAGGCCATTGCCGAGGCGACAGACGCCTGGGTGCGTATCGAGCGAATTTTCGGTGATGTCGACAAGCTCACTCATACCCCTTGAATTTCATATAACACTTTTTTAACCGCTACTCAGCATCGCAGTGCCACGGTAATCCGTGACTGCCCACTGAGCTGCGTAGGGAGTCCCATGGATAAAAAACAAATCCTTGTCACCGCACTGACCCTCACGGTGGGCATATGTGTTGGTTCGCTCTGGATGGGTAGCACGTCAACAGCGTCCACCGGCGTACAGACGCAAGAAGAGCAGGGCCACGATGCTGATCACAGCAACGAGGGTGCGGCCAAGGAGTCAGTTGATGGCGGGCATGAAGAAGGGGAAGCAGAAGAAGGTCACCTGACTCTGAGCGACGATCAGATCAGATCTGCCGGCATTCAGTTAATCGAAGCTAAGGAACAGAGCATCAGCCTCTCATTGCCGTTTCCTGGAGAAGTCCGTTTCGATGAAGACCGTACTGCGCATGTGGTACCCCGGGTTCCTGGTGTCGTCGAGTCGGTACATGTCAATCTTGGCCAAACAGTGAAAAAAGGTCAGCTACTAGCCGTGATTGCCAGTCAACAAATTTCTGATCAGCGCAGTGAGCAAGCCGCAGCGCAACGTCGTCTAGAGTTGGCGCGCACTACCTACGAGCGTGAACGCCAGTTATGGCAGGACAAAATCTCTGCCGAACAGGATTTCCTTCAAGCCCGTCAGGCTCTGCAAGAGGCCGAAATCGCTGTCAGTAATGCCCGACAAAAAATCAGCGTACTTAGTGGCAGCTCGGTGATCAGTGGTGGCAACCGGTATGAGCTGCGTGCACCGTTCGATGGCGTTGTGGTCGAAAAGCACTTGGGCCTTGGTGAGGTTGTCAGTGAAACCAGCAATGCTTTTACGCTCTCGGACTTGTCGCATGTTTGGGTGACTTTTGGCGTTTCCCCTAAGGATTTGAGCAAAGTCCTGGTGGGCAAGTCTGTCACGGTTAGTGCCGCTGAGTTGAATGCGGAAGTTACGGGTGCCGTGGCCTACGTTGGGAGTTTACTGGGTGAGCAGACTCGTACCGCCACTGTCCGTGTGTCCATAGCGAATCCGCAAGGGGCTTGGCGTCCCGGGCTGTTCGTAACCGTACTGGTTGATACCGATACCCGGCTGGCGAAAGTCGCAGTACCAGAAGCAGCAATCCAGACGGTCGAGGATAGGCCAACAGTTTTCGTTCGAACTGATGACGGGTTTAAGGCGCAAGCAGTAGTAATAGGTAGTCGTGCAGCAGGTCTGGCTGAGATCACAGAGGGCCTGGAGCCCGGAGCTCAAGTCGCTGCTGCCGGCAGCTTCATTCTGAAATCAGAACTGGGTAAAGCCTCGGCTGAACACGCCCACTGATCCGCCACTTCCACGAGAAGGTTCTCATGTTCGAACGCCTAATCCAATTTGCCATCGAGCAACGCATAATCGTCCTGCTCGCGGTTCTCCTCATGGCCGGACTCGGCATTGCTAGCTACCAGAAGCTGCCGATCGACGCCGTGCCCGACATCACCAACGTCCAGGTGCAAATCAATACTGGTGCCGCAGGTTTCTCGCCACTGGAGACTGAGCAGCGCATCACTTTCCCTATTGAAACCGCCATGGCAGGTCTGCCGGCACTTGAGCAGACGCGTTCACTCTCACGCTCGGGGCTTTCACAAGTTACGGTGATTTTCAAGGAAGGCACCGACCTATTCTTCGCCCGGCAATTGGTCAATGAACGATTGCAGATGGCAAAGGAACAATTGCCCGAAGGCGTGGAAGCTGTCATGGGGCCGATTTCTACCGGTTTGGGTGAGATTTTTCTGTGGACTGTCGAGGCCCAAGAAGACGCCGTAAAAGAGGATGGTAGTCCCTATACGCCGACCGACCTGAGGGTAATCCAAGATTGGATTATTAAACCTCAGCTGCGCAACGTTCCTGGGGTCGCCGAAATTAACACCATTGGCGGATTCGCCAAGGAATACCAGATTGCTCCGGATCCAAAACGCTTGGCCGCTTACAAGCTGACCCTGACAGACATTGTGACCGCGCTGGAAAGCAACAATGCTAACGTAGGAGCCGGCTACATTGAGCGCAGTGGCGAACAACTACTGATTCGTGCCCCTGGCCAAGTGGCGACCACCGACGACATCGCCAATATCGTGATCGCCAACGTCGATGGCACCCCTATACGTATTAAAAATGTGGCGACCGTGGATATTGGGCGTGAAATGCGTACCGGTGCGGCGACCGAAAACGGTCGTGAAGTGGTACTCGGCACGGTGTTCATGCTGATAGGCGAGAACAGCCGTACCGTCTCTCAGGCCGTTGCAGTCAAGCTAGAGCAAATCAACCGTTCACTGCCTAAAGGGGTGGTTGCGATCACTGTTTACGACCGTACTAACTTGGTAGACAAGGCTATTGCCACGGTCAAGAAGAATCTGATTGAAGGTGCAATCCTAGTAATCGCGATTTTGTTCCTATTCCTAGGCAATATTCGCGCAGCACTGATCACTGCCATGGTCATTCCTCTAGCCATGCTCTTTACCTTCACAGGTATGTTCACCAACAAAGTCAGCGCCAACCTGATGAGCCTGGGGGCTCTGGACTTCGGTATTATCGTCGACGGTGCAGTGGTTATTGTCGAAAATGCTATACGGCGCCTCGCCAATGCGCAGCACCATCACGGGCGCCTCCTCACTCGCTCCGAGCGCTTTCACGAAGTGTTTGCAGCAGCCAAAGAAGCCCGTCGACCACTGATTTTCGGGCAGTTGATCATCATGGTCGTTTATCTACCTATTTTTGCCCTGACCGGTGTCGAAGGGAAAATGTTCCACCCCATGGCGTTCACCGTCGTGATCGCCTTGCTAGGCGCTATGCTGCTGTCCGTAACCTTTGTTCCTGCGGCAATTGCCATGTTCGTGACGGGCAAAGTCAAGGAAGAAGAGAACGTGATAATGCGAGGAGCGCGACGGGCTTATGCCCCCGCGCTGGATTGGGTCATGAGTCATCGATCGCTGGCATTTGCCATGGCATTAGGTGTCATCGCTGCGAGTGGCGTGGTCGCCAGTCGAATGGGCAGTGAGTTTGTACCTAGTCTCAGCGAAGGCGATTTTGCACTGCAAGCATTACGAGTACCCGGTACAAGTCTGACGCAATCGGTGGAAATGCAGCAGCGCCTGGAAAAGCTTGTGCTGGAAAAAGTGCCTGAAGTCGAACGGATGTTTGCTCGAACCGGTACTGCAGAGATTGCTTCCGATCCAATGCCGCCGAACATCTCTGATAGTTATGTGATGCTCAAGCCGAAGGATCAATGGCCTGATCCAAGCAAGTCCCGGGAGACGTTGACAGAAGAGATCCAGAAAGCAGCGGCTGCTATGCCCGGTAGCAACTATGAGCTTTCCCAGCCTATCCAACTACGTTTCAACGAGTTGATTTCAGGCGTGCGAAGTGATGTGGCGGTCAAGGTCTTCGGTGATGACATGGCAGTGCTTAACAGTACCGCTGCGAAAATTGCCGCGTCAATGCAGGGGGTCGATGGCGCCTCCGAGGTTAAAGTCGAACAGACAACGGGGCTACCTGTACTGACCATAAACATAGACCGCGACAAAGCCGCACGTTACGGTCTGAACGTTGGAGACGTTCAAGACACCATTGCGGTGGCTGTCGGTGGCCGCCAGGCCGGGACGATGTATGAGGGAGATCGCCGCTTCGACATAGTGGTGCGTTTATCCGACGCCATGCGTAAGGACGTTGAGGGGTTGTCCACACTGCTGATTCCAGTCCCGGCGCTGCTCAATGGCAATGCCGATCAGATCGGTTTTATTGCCCTTTCAGAAGTGGCGACCCTCGATCTTGTACTTGGCCCGAATCAGATCAGTCGTGAGAACGGTAAGCGTCTGGTCATTGTCAGCGCGAATGTACGTGGACGGGATATCGGATCATTCGTTAAGGAGGCTAGCATCGCCATTGATCAACAGGTAGAGATTCCGGCCGGTTATTGGGCTACCTGGGGTGGGCAGTTTGAACAACTTCAATCAGCTGCCAAACGCTTGCAGATAGTTGTCCCTGTGGCTCTGCTCTTGGTATTCACCCTGCTGTTCATGATGTTTAACAATCTCAAAGACGGCATGCTGGTATTCACCGGGATTCCATTCGCATTGACGGGTGGTGTTATGGCTTTGTGGCTACGTGATATCCCGCTGTCGATCTCGGCGGGTGTTGGTTTCATTGCATTGTCGGGTGTGGCAGTGCTGAACGGTCTGGTGATGATTGCTTTTATCCGCAACCTTCGAGAAGAGGGACATTCGTTGAGTTCTGCGATCAATGAAGGAGCGCTGACGCGGTTGCGCCCAGTATTAATGACAGCTTTGGTGGCATCCCTTGGCTTTATCCCCATGGCTCTAGCTACTGGAACAGGCGCGGAAGTCCAGCGGCCCCTAGCTACCGTTGTGATCGGCGGAATACTGTCCTCAACTGTGTTGACCCTACTGATACTTCCTGCGTTATATCACTGGGCACACCGTAAAGATGAAGAGGCAGACAGCGAAAAACAAGAAATAGTATAGCAGTTTGTTTTTAAAGCCCGCTGCTGATCCTCATTAGCGGGCTATTTATATCAATGATGACGGATATGTAATCTTAGTGCCACCGTATTGATAGCTTCGTATTGATACTCTAATACCAGTATTTAATATGAGGTGTCGAAATGAAAATCGCACAAATTTACGCTCTTGTAGGAGCATTGATTCTTTCTTCCACTGCATTGGCTGAGGGTGGTGGAGACCGGACTATTGCTAGAGCTACTCAAGCTACCGAGCAGGCTATGGAGAAGTTTTTAGCCAAAGAGCTGAAAAAAACTCCTCCGAAAATGTCAGGCGGTGATAAGGGCCCGATTAGTAAGTAAATGTAGTGGTGCTACACATAAGCCCCGCCCCGATTCCGGTTGCGGGGTTTTTATTGACATGTGAGGTGCAAAAAGTGAAGACTATTAATTATGTTATTTTTATTGTGGTCGCTGCGATCTCTTCAAACGTATTTGCTAAAGATAGTGACAAGGTTTTTGAAAAAAGAATGAGTGCCAACTCCGTAGCTATGGAGCAGTATGCGATTAGGCATGGAAAAAAAATTCCCGTAGCTAAGCAATATAAATACGGAATGAAATTAGATGTTGTGAATGTAGTTAGCATGGTGCGACCAGCGGAAGGGTGCGGGGTGATGCCCGCAGCTATGACATACGAAGACTCTGAAGGAGTACTGAATACAGTCAGATACACAGTGGCAGGAAAATGCCGTAAAGGTGGTTAGCCTCTACGCTCTTGGCATAGGGGGTCATATTTTTGAAGTGCGTCATAAGACATAAAATGTGGGGGGTGTTTACTGCAGGCATAAAAAAGACGCCCCGAAGGGCGTCTTAAAATACATCGTATTTAGATGAGTAATCTAAAAGTGGATGCGGAGCTTCAACTTGACAGCAGTGAGTTCCAGGTTTTTGCAAGGGTGTTAATTACCTGTAGCAGTCTAGCCAGATGCGCTAGCAGATTGCTATCTATGAACTCCAGTTTACTATAGGTGACTTAAGCTAACAGGAAGATGATTGAAAAATTACATTTTTGAAATTTTCCAGCTAAAACGGAATGTTCGTCTAGGACGATTCATCCTGCGCAGATCTTAAAGAATAGCTAATGGATACTCAATAATCACACGAACCTCATCCAGATCCGACTCAAATGTGGTTGCGCGAGTATTAGCTTGCCGTAGGCGGAAAGACATATCTTTCAAGGTACCTGTCTGAACGACATATTTTACTTCGATGTCACGCTCCCAACGTTTCTGGTCAGTAAGTGGGTTTCCATCCGCATCGCGTCTCATGTACGTCGTATTGGCGTTAGAGTAATCAGCATCAGTGCCACGACCGTAACGCGTCATAAACGACAAGCCAGGCACACCATACGATGTCATGTCGAGGTCGTAGCGAACCATCCAAGAGCGTTCTTTAGGTGAGTTAAAATCACTGTACTGAATTGAGTTATCAAGAAAGATTGAGTCCGACTGACGCAGGTAATCGAAGTCGTTATTTCCATTATTTCGCTGATGGGATAGTGCAAGTGTGTGCGCACCATACTTCACGCCTACTTTACCGCTCCATATGTTATTGTCGAAATCGCCAAGTAATTTTTTTCCTTCATCGACAGCCTTATAATAGTTAAGGCCTCCGAATACGGAAAGCTCATTTGATAATGAGTAGTTTACTCCGGTGCCAGCATAGTATTGATTCCATACGTCCTTGAGGCGACTGGAGTAAAGACTAAGGGTGACGTTTTTGTTTAAGTTATAATCACCACCAAAGTAGCCTGCCCAAGGCGAGTTAACAGGCCCGGCATAGAAGGTCGCAAAGTTGTCGCGCATGTTGCTCGAAACTGGCTGGCTCATGGCATGTAGGCGACCGCCCTGAACGGTCAAGCCTTCAATGCTAGTATTGGTTGCTGTGACGCCAGTGAAACTTTCCGGTAGTAGTCTTGAGTCGCCAGCAGCCACAACTGGGGTGGATGGGAATACGTCACCGACTTTTACTACGGTGTCAAAGGCGCGAATTTTTGCCGCACCTCCCACTTTTGTGTATTCGTCCCTTGCCTCTCCGTTGCTATTGACTGGAAGGACATCAAATGAACTACGGCCGCCATTACGGCCGCCACCCGTGTCGAGTTTTATTCCAATCATAGCAAACGCATCCACTCCGACACCGATTGTGCCCTGGGTAAATCCAGACTCGAATTTAGTAATAATCGCGTTTGCCCATGCTTCTGAATATCCATTGCCTGTAGGGCTTGACTCTCCGTTACGATGTTCGCGATTGAAGTAGTAGTTGCGGTTAAGGACGGTAAGGCTACTATCCTCTATAAAACCGCCATTTTTTTCTTCCGCAATCACCATTGACGGCACAGAGCTGACAACCATTGCCATAGCGGCTATCGAAAACTTTGTATTGTTAATCATTAATCACTCCTTCGGTTCGGCAGAACTAGAAAGCACTTCGGCTGGAATTGTTGTTTGAAGGAAGCTGGTCGCGCTTCCTATGTCATCGCCGAGTTGTATCGTTGCAATCTGTAGATAACAGGGGCATGATTGAGAAATTACAATTTTGTAATATTCGGCGGCTTTCTTGGAGTGTTGACGCGCGTGCCGTGCGATCAGCCGTTTGCGGCTCTGAGTTTTTACAATGCTAGTTGCTACACCGTGCTCACTTAGCGACCAGAAATCTTTAATTCGCACGTGAGAGGTGCGGATGCGCGGTGCTCGACCAGCTATAAGAGCATGGATAAAATTAGTTTAGACTCCCAGCCTTGGAGTCAGCACTAATTAAGGAATCAAGGAAGTGTCGGATGAATGATTTACCTGAAACTTATCGTAGTTTTTCCTTACGGCTGGCCCAGCTGTAAGCCGCGTCAAGTGAAGATCCAAAAAAAATCCGAACACATACGAAGTCGTCGAAACCAAAATCGGCAACCACTAGATGCCATGAATTTTAAGTCGGATGATTGGGCTTTTGCGCAGGAAGCGCTTGTCAGTCCGCTCTTCCTCCGCGACCATGAGCGCGGAGAGCTTGTCCTATCCTCGGTTTTGATTCAGTTGTTCAGTGACATTGTTTATGCGGAACATGGTGGACGGATACATCATCGCTCCGGGATTGTCGGTCAGGACATGCGCCCCTGCCCACGCAGCCATCTCGCCGTCGCCTGAATCATCAATGAGCAGCTTACCTCACACAGCACGACGATCAGATTTGGTCTCAAGAACGAGGGGGGCGGCCTGACCCTTGTAGGACAGCGTTACTGCGTCAGCCAGGGCATGGAAGGAAACTTCACACCATTGGTGAGAAGGAGTACATCGGCTGCAATTTTGTAAGCGACAGTATCGAACTGCTACGCCCAAACTTTCCCGAAAATAAGGTGGGGTTCTATAAGCCATCGAATCTCATCGATGCGATCCAGCGGCGTGAGGTAATGCTATGGGTAACCCGCTTCAGCTCTCCAAGTTGGTTGGCATACAAGCCTCAGAAGTTGCTGACGCCGGCAGCGGTGCCCATTGTTTTATCCGGGGGCACGTTGCAGCTCTGCAAGCACTGCGGTTGGTGATTTAAACCTGCCCTAGTAAGTCTAAGGAAATTACGCGCATCTTGCAGGCATAGCGAGAGAGCTTCAAGCCGCACGCCTAGCACGCCTAACGACGATTGGACATTGACTCGATAATGCGGCATTGCTCGATCACGCCACCCTCGCAACAAGCTATCAAGCGCTCCAATTCCGACTCCAAACCTTGCAGGTCTCGGATGCGCACTCGAACCTGCTCTAACTGCCCTTCGACTTTTGCGTCCACCCCAGCGCAGGAAGCGTCGCGTGTATCAGCAAAGCCTAGTAACTCTCGAACATCGTCAAGACTGAAGCCCAGTGCGCGGCTACGGAGTATAAACAGTAGACGGTCGCGCTCCTCGTCGGTGTAGAAGCGATAGCCCGATGCTGAACGACCTGCGGAGGGCAGGAGGACGACCTGCTCGTAATGGCGGATGGCTATCGCTTTGGTATCGGTCGCCTTCGCCAAGGCTCCGACTGTATATGTGGTCGGACTCATTTCGCTTGACCTTATAGTTGCTAGAACCTTCATTCTACGCGCCTTAGGTGATAAGCAAATCTGCGCGCGCTCAAAAGAAAGCGGACTGAATCCTATGGAAGCACCGTTAAAACAGCATCAATCCGGAGCTTGGGCACTACTGCTCTGTGCTTGGTTGCTCGCTCTGGTATCAACAATCGCCGTGCTATTCGTTGGTGAAGTCATGGGGCAACTGCCCTGTGTGCTCTGTTGGTTTCAACGAGCCTTCATGTTTCCACTCGTCCTTGTATTGGGCGTCGCCTGCTTTTTATCGGACGCCGGTGTTTGGCGCTATGCACTGCCATTAGCAGTTGTGGGCTGGCTCATCGCTCTCTATCACAACCTGCTTTATTTCGGACTGATCCCTGAAAGCATCAAACCTTGCGGGGCTGCCTAAACGGGCACGATCCATATGCTTACCTGAAAGATGTTCTTATAAGCCTGCCGACGCAGCGCGCGAGTAAGATTAACGAGCTGCTACCGCATAGGTGGGCGCCCGCTTAATCGCGCAGGGTGTTTTGGGCTTATGTCTTCGCTGGCATCTACATTTTGCGCCACACCAAAGCAGGAATTGCTCGGATGTAAATTAGTTCGCTGACCAACTCAATCAGCGTTTGAGTAATGACTGCTGCCGCAGCGAGCCCTCTGATTTCCTCTGGCAAGGCCAATGCCAGTGGCAGAACCACCAATGAATTGCGTGTCGAGCTACTGAAAGCTACTGATCTTGCAGTGATGGCCGGCAATTTGAATGCTCGCGCAACCAGCGCACCAACCAATGGTGCCAAGAGCATGAAACCAATGTAGACAGGAATGACGGGCAGCAGCTTGTCCATGTCTCTGACCACCGCTGAAATCTGAGATCCGATCACTGCGACCAATACCGCTGCCATAGCCGGTACAGGCATCCAAGCCCAAGCGTTGTTCCAACCCTCAACGACGCGTGACCTTTTTGTACCGGCAGCTGTTGCTACCGCCAATACCAAGGGCAAAGCAATCAGCACTACGAAAGCCTCAACAAATGGGCCCACCGATATAACCACCCCCGAGTCATTACCCAGCATGAAGGCCAGATACAGGGGCAGTAGCACAAGCTGAAGCAAGAGTAGTAACGGCGTTGCCGCCAGAGTCAGTTTGGAGTCGCCCTTACCGATATGGGTAAACACCACCACATAGTCGATACAAGGCGTCAGCAAGACCAACAGTGCACCCACCAAAATCGCTGGGTGACCCGTTAGGCCCATGGTCAACGCCCAAACCAACAGGGGGATGGCGACGAAGTTGGCTGTCAGCAGCGCCGTCATGAAACGCTTGTTTGCAAGCCCTTCACGGAGATCCAGGAATGGGATCTGTAGAAACATGGTGTACATCAGCACAGCGATGGCTGGCGTCACCAACGCACCTAACGCTTGAGAAGCATTAGGTGCGAGCAGACCTCCGATAGCAGCGACAATGACCGCGACGAAGTAGACGGGAATCTGGTTCTTCTCTAGCTGTTCTCTGTCCACAAAATGCCCTTAAAACGCGTGAAATCAATTTTCGATTGAGCAGGGTAATATCTGTAGCTACTACAGGTTCAAGAAAATGCTTGGGGAATTCGCATGTCAGGAATCGGGGCGTTGTCTAAATCAACGGGTTGCCACATTGAAACTATTCGCTATTACGAGAAAATAGGCCTTTTACCTCCGGCGCTGCGGTCGACCGGCAGGCACCGAATCTACACAGAGAAGCATCGTTCAAGACTCGTCTTCATCCGTCAGAATCGTGAGTTAGGCTTTCCCCTCGACGATATCCGAGAACTCATCGCGCTCGCAGCAGATGCTGATCGTCCGTGCGCTGACGCGCTGTCGGTGGTCAAGAAGCACCTAGCAGAAGTAGAGTCGAAGGTAGCTAAGCTCCAGCAAATCCGGATAGAGCTGCTCTCAATGGCAGGCACGTGTGAGTCAATTTGCTTGGGTTCAAACTCCCCAGATTGCACGATTGTAGAGTCCTTGTTCGAACCCGCTGCTGGGACGCGCTCCGGTTGCTGCTCCTAGGCGAATCAAGAAGCGTGGGGGAAGCAAGATGCCATCGAAACCGAATAACGCGAAGGTCTCGAAGGTATATTGAATCGCCCCTAGTTTCGTAGACACCTCCAAGCCTTAAAATGAGGCCCATTAGGAGGTGCCATGAGCAACCAGCGT